>JAFZAR010000372.1 GCA_017557085.1 Verrucomicrobiota bacterium
GTTCAGGCTTTTGCATGGTGTCGGTAAGCCAAATAGAAGAAGACCCCGAACGCGCTCCAGCAGAGGAATCCGGCGTAGGCGATCAGGGACAGAGCCAGCGCTTTGGCCGGAGCGATGGCCAGCATGGGGGCTCCCAGCATGATGACGTAGAGATTCTCACGCACGCCCAGCCCGCTGGGGGTGATGGGCAGGGAGGAGATGCAGATGATCATCGGCACGATCACAGCCAGCTGGATGGAGGTGATGTTCAGTCCCAAGTCTCTGGCGATAATGTAGAACTGAAGAACGCAAAATCCATTCAGCAGCATGGAAAGAAGGAAAACTTTTGTGATGACCCGGAATTGACGCGCTGTCTTTTTGCAGGCTTCCAGGGCGCGCTGCAGGTGTGTCAGCCGCGGGTATCGGGTCAGCAGGCTCGACAACAGATGACCGTGACCGGCAAACAGGATCAGAATCAGACAGACGGCGAACATCCCCAGTGTGAACAAGGTCAGCATGGTGAGCCGTTTATTGACCAGCAGCAGGTGATAGTTCGGTATCATGAAGATCACGGTGAACAGCAGCATGGAAAACAAGCCTAGCAGACGGTCGGCGAAAACGGTCGTCACGGCTTCGGTCTTGCTTTTTTCGGTTTCATGGGTGCCGTAATAGGCTTTCAGCAGGTCGCCTCCGGTGCTGCCCAGCAGAAAGCTGTTGAAGAACTGGCCGATCATGGTGATCTGGAACGTGCGTCGGAAGGCAACATAGATCCCCTGGGCTTCCAGCAAGATATGCCAGCGCCAGGCACCCAGCAGGACGGTGGCTCCTACACTCAGCAGGGAAAGAAAGAAGGAGAGCGGACGGATCAGAGTGATGATTTCCCAGAGGGCTTTGGGGCCGTGCTGCCAGGCGATGCTCCATTGCTCGGAGCGGCTCAGCTGTGACCAGTCCAAACCCAGCCGCGGGGCGACCAGGCTCCCCTGTTCCATGAATATAACGTGAAAGATCCAGACCAGCAGCAGGATACTGATAAAAACTCGTCCAAACTGGGCGGCGATGGACCGAAGTTTTTTCACTCGTCTCCCAAGATACTCTTGATATGAGCCAGACCGGCGCGGATGTTTTCGGCTTTGACAGCCGGATTCATCTCCAGGACTTTGAGATGGGTCGGTTTGAAGAGCGGTTTGAGCAGTTCAAAGTCTATATTTCCTTCTCCCGGAGGGCAGTGGTCACCCACGGGATAGACGCAGTCGTGGATGTGCGAGCCGTACATCCGGCCCAGCATGTTGTCGATTTGGAAGAAGTGATTGATAAAGCCGTAATTTTCTTTGATTTGCGCGTGGCCGGTGTCATGCCAGTAAACGACTTCCGGCTGGGGAAAACGATCGAACAGTGTCATAAAATCCGCGTCCAGAGGCAGTTCATTCAGACCTTCACGGTTTTCGATGCCGATCTTCACGCCCAGCCGCTTGGCTTCGGGGATCAGCTGTTCCAGTGCCTGACAGGAGCGTTCAAACCATTCCTCCTTAGCCAGTTCCAGATACTCGCTGACTTCCATTACCATGCGTTCATACCGGGGTGTGTTCTGCATCCGGGCGTTGACCAGCGGCAGCAGACGGGTGCTGTAATCATGGATGCGGATGGAGCCGAAATGGGTCACCATCAGCGGGGCTCCCACACGCGCGGCAAATTCCAGAGTCTTTTTGGTTTGGTTGATGGCGCGCTCATGCTCGCGCGGATCATCGGAGCTGAATTGGAAGACATTCGGCGCGGAGTGCTCCACTCCCACCGGCAGCGGGCAGAAATTATGCACACTGCTGATCTTGACGACACCGTTCTTGATCGCGTCAAAGATGCCTTCTAACAGACTGATACGGGTATTATGCCCCAGTTCGGCATATTCAAAACCCAAGGAGCGCACTTCCTCCAGCATCGCGCGCCCGTCTGTGTAATTTCTCGCGTTCCAACAAGTAGATAATGAGTACATACTGCGATCTTTATCCCCGCTGTCGGGCATTATCCACATTTTGGAGGATAAATGCAATCCCGGCTTTTCGCTTTACGGCATAAGAAGAGGATTTGCAATGTAAAAAAGGTCTTTGCTATAGTTGTCCATCCCGCGGCGGCGGGTTCTTTTTTATGGAATGGATAGATACACACTCTCATTTATATTCAACAGAATTTGAAGGACATGTCTCAGAACTGGTCGAGCGGGCGCGGGCGGCCTCGGTCAACCGGATCATCACTCTGGGCGTGACGGGCGAGACCAACCGGCTCAGTCTGATTCATGCTGAGACGTATGACTGTGTGTACGCGGCCGTGGGGTGGCAGCCGCAGGATCTGGATACTCTGGGCGATGCCATGGAACTCTCTCCGGCGCAGGTGGAAGAACTGCGTACCCAGGCACAGCATCCCAAAACGGTGGCCATCGGCGAGATCGGTCTGGATTATTTTCGCCTGCCGCGCGTCGAGACCGATGAAGTCCGCAAGATCAAGGAACGCCAGCGCCGGGTCTTCCTTCAGCATCTGGAACTGGCGGCCGAGCTGGGACTGCCCTGCTGCATCCACCAGCGCGGCGAGGGAACTTTTCAGGACTGTGTGGAACTGATGAAGCCGTATGTCGGCCGGATCAAAGCGGTGTTCCATTGTTTTGTGGGGAGCGTGGCCGAGGCTCAGACCTATTTCGATATGGGATGCCTGGTCAGTCTGACCGGGATCGTTACTTTCAAGAAAGCCGAGGAACTGCGCGAGACTGTCCGCTGTCTGCCGGCGGATAAGCTGATGGTGGAGACCGATTGTCCTTTCCTGGCACCGGAACCGCATTTCCGTCAGCTGTGTGAACCGGCTTATGTCGTCCACACCGGCAACCGTGTGGCCGGGATCCTGGGCCTGAAGCCGGAGGAATTCGCCGACCTGACGACCCAGACCGCCCGCAAGTTTTTCCACAAACTGAAATGATCCCCGCAAAGAACCACGGATGGACGCGGAGAGACACGGATATTTTTTTGACAGGATTTACAGGATCCACAGGTAAGAAAAGAATCCGTGTTGCGGTGTTTCTGCGGATCAGTTGTTTATTCCGGGAGGTCGGGCATATAGATTGTGAAGAGGATGACAGCTACGAAGGAGGTCAGGAGGTACAGGATATTCAGGGCGATGTTGTGATTATAGGATTTTATACATTTACCAGTCAGCAGGTAAATCGCTTCCAGCACTGTCATGATCAAAGCCAGATAGATCGGGTTTTCAAACATGTTGCTCAATGAACCTCTGCCGGTAATCAGCCCCCAAAGTGTCAGGTAAGGCAGACAGCAGCTGATGAAAACGAACATGAGTCTCCATCTATCAACTCTCTTGAAGATGAAATAAAAAATCAAATTCAAGAGAGCCGATGCTATGAGTATGACTGCCCAATATATCAGGGAAAGAATCATTATGATCGCAACAAATGTCATAATGACCGCAATTAATGCTACAATACCCATAGCTTCTGTGAAGACAAGTTTATACCTTCAGGAAGATCTTCTTCTTGTAGAAGAAGTAGAGGATCAGCCAGCAGGTGAGGATGTAGAAGGTCAGGGAGACCAGCTTGTTCCAATCGCCGTCGAACTGTTTGATAATGCCGCCGAAGAAGAATTTATTGGCTCTGGAGCAGTCAATGAAACGGGGCAGCATGTAGATGGTAATGGAGTTCATACCGATGACCTGGAAGAAGAATGCCCAGCGGCGCCAGCCTTTCACGTCAATGATGTAGTAGAAGATGGAGAACCAGATGAGGGAGTAGCCCGCCACGGCGCAGACAAAGGAGCTGGTCCAGAGCTTCTTGTTGATGGGGAAGACAAAGCTCCACAGCCATCCGATCAGCGCCAGTGCCACACCGGCCAGGAAAAGATAGAGAGCTTTCTTGTTGCCGGAGGCTTCCGCGGAGCGGATCCATTGTCCCGTGAACATACCCAGCATGGCGGTGCCGATGGCCGGGATGGTGCTGAACAAGCCTTCCGGGTCGAAGAAGTTGTTTTCATAGAGACGGCCGGGCAGAAGGACACGGTCAATGGTGCCGACCAGATTGTTCTCGTAGGAGAAGGGATCGGAGCCACCCGGTATGAGCCACATGGCCAGCCAATAGCCGATCAGGATGACCGCGGCGATCACGGCCAGGATGGAAGTCTTGCGGATGCTGGTGAAGAGCAGCGCGGCGAACATCCAGGCCAGACCGATGCGCGCCAGCACACTGGCACAGCGCAGATTAGCGAAATCGAACTGAAGGATACCATTGCAGACCAGTCCCAGCAGTACCAGCAGGAAACCGCGGCGGACGATCTTCAGGTGGATCTGCGCGGTAGTCCTGCCCTGAGCCAGCTGTTTGGCCAGCGAGAACGGGAAGGAGATACCGGCAATGAAAAGAAAGAGCGGGAAGATGGTGTCGTGCTGACGGAGACCGTTCCATTCGACGTGGGTCATTTGATTGGCGATCCACTCGGTGAGACCGCATTGGGGAAGCAGTGCGCACAGGGCAACGACCCATGAGGCAAAGCCCATGATACAAAGCATATCGGCGCCGCGCAGGGCATCCAGTGACATCAGACGTGCTTGTTTTTTAGGTTCTTCACTCATAATTTATAAATCTTTTTAGTTTTGTTTATTCTGTGGGTTTCTTTCTGCGCGGGCCTATCTGGTCCAGCGGCAGGGCTTTGAAGCCGGTTTTGAAAGCGGGCGAATCGGCTTTGAGGTTGAAGTTCCCGTGTTCCGCGTCCACGAAACCGGGATCCTGATCCACAAAGTTGTCCACCCAGGTGACATCCTCATCCTTGGCGTGCCAGCCGACATTTTTCCACTGACCGCCAAAAGAGATATTGTTTTTGATCAAAATATTTTCCGGCGGCACACCGTTGGTCTGGGAAAGATATTTCTCCACGTTGTAGATCTCCGGATAGCGTTTTTCATAGACATCACGGGGAACCGCCTCCAGACGTTCTTTCAGGGTCACATAAACCTGATTATACCAGACGGGGGATTTATCCAGACCGCGTCCATCCAGAGCGATGGAAGGCGTGCAGTCCACAAAGACATTGTTCTGCACTACGAAGTCGCGTCCGCCGCCCATGAACACGGCGCGCTGGACTTTGTGGAACAGATTACCGTACATATAAGTGCCGCTGAGACTGTCATCATTGTAGATGCCCATGCTGCCCATGCCGACACCGCCGGTGTGGTGGATGTAGTTGAACTGGATCTTGTTTCCGCGCATGGTGTAGTCGCGTCCGGCATAGATAGCGCCGACATCGCCGGTCTCCAGGGCGACATGGTGGATCTCGTTGAATTCAATGGTGTGATCATTGCCGCCGTAGAGAATGGCGCAGTGAGGATGATCGAAAATGAGATTGTGACGCGCCTGGATGCCGACACCGCTTATCGAAATGGCCGGCACATAGCAGCGGGACCAGCGTCCCTGTTTTTGAAAGACGCAGTCCTGAACGATGTGGCCGCAGGGCTTGAGAGTCTGGCGGTCGCCGCCGCTGAGAGTGACCCCGGAATCGCCCGTATTGGCAAAGTCACAGTTGATGACCATGCAGCCGCTGCCGTTCGAGACAGAGAGCGCCTGTGAGCCGATGTTGATGAAGCGGCAGTTTTTGACCAGGACAGAAGTGCCGTTCTCCACATGGAGTGCCTCACCGCGGCAGGCCGTGAAGGTAATGTTCTCGAAAGTGAGGAAAGAGGCATCTTTGGAACGGATGAAAGGAGTTTCCAGACCAGAGACGAAAGCTTCCTTGGTCGGTTTGCCGTCTTCGGGAGGATAGAAGTAGAGGATGCCTTTGACGGTGTCCACATAGTATTCTCCGGGCTGATCCAGCTCTTCCAGAATGTTGACGTAATAGACGCGCTGGCCTTTGCGGAAACCGTAGTTGACCCCGGCGGTCTTGATCCATTTTTTCTCAGGATCGATGCTCAGGATCTTTTCGTAGGAGTTGGCCCAGTCCCACGCCCAGTAGCCGTGAGCCCAGATGTCGTTGCCTTCGGTGAACTGCCATTTGCCGGGACGGTCGCCTTCATAGAAATAACCGTTTTCCAATGGGCCCAGATCGCCGCCGTGCCCATCCTTTTGAGCGCCTTCGGGATAACCGGCGATGTGAGAGAATTCGCCCTTGTTCGGCCACTGTGCCAGAGTCATCGGCTGGCCGTCATAGAACAGCTCACAGTGAGCGGGAACACATGGCCGGGCAAACCCGCGGGAACGAAGCTGGCCGAAGTTGGTCATGCCTAATGCCTTGAGATCCGCTGTCCAGATCTTGCCCTGAGTTTCCGCCGGCAGACGTTTCTGGATGTCGGCATCATTCAGCGGAGCAAAATCGGTGACGGTGCGGCCGCCGATGAAGCGAGCCGGTTCAGACTCGGAAGCCGAGCGATAGATGATCCGGCGGTTCAGACGGCCATTGTCGCCGTATTCAAAATCGGTGGTCTGATCCATGTAGTAATCGCCCGGAAGCAGGTTGACGATAGCGCCGCCTTCCGGGGGCATCTTTTTCTGCTTCTGGATATTGCGCAGGATATCCCGCGCGGCGGAGAGAGTGGCCAGCGGTTTTTCTTTCGTACCGGGATTATTGTCATCGCCGCCTTTATCCGCCGGAGCGACAAAGATTTCCATGCCCGCGCCGTGGACGGAGACGGCCGCGATGAAAAGGAGAGCTAATAAGATTTTCTTCATACGATCAACAAAGACACCAACAACCGCTCAACCCTGACAGAATTAGAGGTATTTTGCAAGTGAAAACAGAGCTGATGCCTTGACAATCGTCCCGGAAGCCGTTAGTGTCTTTTCCGAGAGGTTTTTCTTGATGAGAACATTGGTAATTGGAATCGACAGCGGGACACAGTCCACGAAAGCATTAGTTGTAAACGCCAAGACCGGAGAAGTTTTGGCAGCGGCAAGCGAATCTTATGATCTGATAGGCGGTCTGCCTCCCGGAGCGAAGGAGCAGAACCCGGCCGACTGGATCGCCGCCGTGACCAAGAGCATCCAGCGGGCAATGAAGGAAGCCGGAGCCAGCGCGTCCGAGGTGAAAGCCATTGGCGTGAGCGGTCAGCAGCATGGTTTTGTGCCATTGGATGCCGCGGGACAGGTGATCCGCCCGGCCAAGCTGTGGTGCGATACCTCGACCGCGGAAGAGTGCGAGGCCATCACCCGGGAACTGGGAGGACTGGAAGGTGCTATCAGTGAGCTGGGCAACGCGGTCCTGCCGGGCTACACCGCCGGCAAGATCCTGTGGCTGAAACGGCATGAGCCGGAGAATTTTAAGCGGCTGAAAACGATCCTTTTGCCGCATGATTACATCAACTACTGGCTGACGGGCAACGCCGTCATGGAGTACGGCGACGCCAGCGGCACCGCTCTGCTGAATGTGCGGACGCGTACCTGGAGCCGGAAGACGCTTGCCGCCATTGACCCGGATCTGGAAGCGAAACTGCCCAAACTGATCTCCAGCGACCAGCCGGCCGGTATCCTGAGCGACGAGGCTGCCCGTATCCTGGGTCTGGAAGCGGGGACGCTGGTCAGCGCAGGCGGCGGCGATAACATGATGGGTGCTATCGGTACAGGCAACACAACGGAAGGAGCCATCACGGCCAGTTTCGGCACCAGCGGAACGATCTATGCCTGCGCGGAGAAGCCGATCGTGGATCCGCAGGGAGAGATCGCGGCGTTCTGCGACAGTACAAATCGCTGGCTGCCTCTGCTTTGCACAATGAATGTGACAGTCGCCACGGGAATGGTGAGTGATTTCATGAAATGGGACGTGGCCAAGCTGAACCAGGCGGCGGCATCCGCTCCGGCCGGAAGCGAAGGTGTTCTGTTAGTTCCTTATCTGGAAGGAGAAAGAACGCCCAATGTGCCGGACGGGACGGGCGTTTTCTTTGGGATCAATACGAAGACCCTGAAGGAGTCGAACTTAGCCCGCGCGGCCATGGAAGGCGTGACCCTGGGTATGAACTACGGGCTGAGACGGTTAGCCGAGCTGGGAGTCCAGCCGACACAGATCCGCGCGACCGGCGGCGGCGCCAAGTCCGCGCTCTGGCGGCAAATCATGGCTGATATCTTTAACGCGGAAGTCGTTACGCTGAAAGTCAGCGAAGGTGCGGCTTACGGCGCGGCACTGCAGGCGCTGTGGTGCCATGAACTGCAGGAGGGTGATGGCATCAGCATCCAGGATCTGTGCAACCAGTTCGTGACTTTGAACACGAAAGAGACCGCTGTTCCGAACGCGAAAAATGTGGAACTTTACCGCGAAATGCAGGCCCTGCAGGACGAACTTTCGAGGAGTTTGCGGCCCGCTTTCAAACGTCACAGTCAGCTGACGCGGAACTAACGCCGGCGGCTGTTGTAAACAGCGACAAAATGTCTCAGAGACGCTTTTCAGCGTCTCTTTTCATTTTCAAGGAGTTATGAAGATTTTTCGTGTTCAGAAAAAGCGAACTCCGCGGAGTGAAAAATAAAGCGATTTTTTTCGTTTCGGAGCTTGTAAAATAAGGCATTTTTGGTAGAATTGTTCGTCTTTTTAGAGAGATGGACAAGGACTCAGATTTAACGAACAACAGTCAGCCGTCCGCTCCCAATTTCAACCCTGCCGGAAGCGAGAAATATGACGCTTCCAAGATTGATAAATTGGAGGGTTTGGAGGCTGTTCGCAAGCGCCCAGGAATGTACATTGGCGACCCGGATGAACACGGTCTGCATCATTGTGTGTTTGAGGTGCTGGATAACTCGATCGACGAGCATTTGGCCGGCTTCTGCAAGCAGGTCGTAGTCACGATCCATGTGGACGGCTCGATTTCGATCAAAGATGATGGACGCGGTATCCCGGTAGATATACATCCCAAGTTCAAGATCCCTGCGGTGGAGTTGGTTTTGACGAATCTCCATGCCGGCGGCAAGTTTGGCCAGGGAGCTTATAAGTATTCCGGCGGTCTGCATGGTGTGGGTGCGAAGTGTGTGAACGCGCTTTCCGAGTGGTTCAAGGTGGAGGTATATCGCGACGGCAAAGTGTATTACATGGCTTTTGCCCGCGGCAAGACGACTCAGAAGTTGGAGGTGATTGGCCGTTCCAAGACGACCGGTACGAATATCACGTTCCTGCCTGATCCGGAAATCTTTACCATTACCACCGAGTTCAAATTCGAGATACTGGCCCGCCGTCTGCGCGAGCTGGCTTTCCTGAATCCCGGCATCGAGATCATCCTGAAGGATGAACGGGAAGAGGATAAACAGGAGAAGTTCTTCTACAAGAACGGTATCGAGGAATTTGTGCGCCAGCTGGGCAAAGGAAAGAACGTGGTCAACACGGATCCCATCGTATTGAGCGCGCAGAAGGACGAGGTCTTTGTGGACTGTGTCATCCAGTACAATGACAGCTACAATGATCAGATCCTCTGCTTTGCCAATTCCATCCCCAATCCCGACGGCGGAACGCACCTGACCGGTTTCCGCTCGGCGCTGACCCGCGCCATCAATCAGTACGGGAAGAATAACGACCTCTTTAAGAAGGATAAAGATACCTCGGTTTCGGGCGATGACGTCCGCGAGGGTATCGTTTGCGTGCTTTCGGTGAAGCTGCCGAACCCACGCTTTGAATCCCAGACCAAGGTCAAGCTGGTCAATACGGAAATAGACGGCATCGTTTCCTCCATCGTTTATGAAGGACTGATGGCGTACTTCGACCGCTCTCCGCAGTTGGCCAAACGGATCATCGAGAAGGCTCTGATGGCCGCCCGTGCCCGTGAGGCCGCGCGCAAGGCCCGTGAAGCGGTCCGCAAGACGGCTCTGACCGGCGGTGGTCTGCCGGGCAAGCTGGCCGACTGTTCCGACCGTGATCCGGTCAATACCGAGCTTTATATCGTCGAGGGTGACTCTGCAGGCGGCTCTGCCAAGCAGGGACGCGACCGCCGTTATCAGGCGATCCTGCCCATCCGAGGCAAGTTCCTGAATGTGGAAAAGGCGCGTCTGGACAAGGTGCTTCAAAACGCGGAGATCCGCACGATGATCACTGCGGTGGGTACCGGCATTGGCACCGGTGAAGGCGAGGGCGCTTTCAACCTGGAGCGTCTGCGTTATCACAAGATCGTGATCATGACAGATGCCGATGTGGACGGTTCGCACATCCGCACCCTGCTGCTGACGTTCTTCTACCGGCAGATGCCGGAGCTGGTCAAGCGCGGTCATATCTATATCGCGCAGCCGCCGCTGTATCAGATCGTCCGCAAGAAACGTGTGGAATACGTGGAAGATGACACTCAAATGAACAAGATCCTGATCCAGCTGGGCGTGGAAGAAGTCTCTCTGAAGAATATGGCCGATGGACGGGTATTTACCAGCAAGCAGCTGGACGAGATCCTGGAGCTGCTGACCTCGCTGGACAAGTACGCGCAGGCACTGCGCCGTCACGGCGGCAATTTCACGGATTACGTGGAAAGGATAGACCCCAAGACGCATGAGCTGCCGAAGCACTTTGTGAAGGTGCGCGACGGCAATGACGAGTTTGTGTATTACTTCCGCAATTCGGATGAACTGATGAAGTTCTCGGAAGAGAATCCGGATCTGGGTCTCTTTGGCAAGGAAGAACAGGATACGGCCGCCGAGACGAACGGCACCAATGGTGCCAAGAAAGACAAGAACGGCAATACCCGCCGCGCGACGTATGTGGAGCTGCATGAGCACGCTTCCATTTCCGATCTGCTGAAGAAACTGGCCCGCAAGGGACTTTCCATTGATCACTATTCGGCGCAGGATCATCCGCTCTTTGAGCTGACCGAGGGCGAAGGCGTGAAGGCCGTCACACGCAAGCCGTATTCCATCCCGGAGATTCTGGAAGGAGTCAAGGAAGTGGGCAAGCGCGGCATCCAGATCAAACGATTCAAAGGTCTGGGTGAAATGAACGCGAAGGAGCTTTTTGAAACGACGATGAACCCGGCCAACCGCAAGTTCCTGCGGGTGGAGGTCTCCGACGTGGTGGAAGCCGAGGAAATGTTTACGAAGCTGATGGGCGAAGAGGTGGAGCCCCGCCGTCAGTTCATTCAAGACAACGCACTTAACGTAAGAAATTTGGATATCTAACTAGACTATGGCAGATGATAAAACTCCCCGTGATGACGCGGCGCCCTTGATGGGCGGAGGTTCTGTATTTTCCGCGGGGGAAAAGATCGCAAAAATCAATGTGGCCGATGAGATCAAGAACTCGTTTCTGGATTACTCGATGTCGGTCATCATTTCCCGCGCGCTTCCGGATGTGCGGGATGGATTGAAACCTTCACAGCGGCGCATCCTCTATGCGATGCACGAGCTGAACCTGTACCCCGGACACAAGCATTACAAGTGCGCTAAGATCTGCGGTGACACCAGTGGTAACTATCATCCCCACGGTGAGCAGGTCATTTATCCGACACTGGTCCACATGGCGCAGTCCTGGTCCATGCAGGAGCCGCTGGTAGATGGTCAGGGCAACTTCGGTTCGGTGGAAGGTGATCCTCCGGCCGCCATGCGTTATACGGAAGCACGTCTCACGGCGTTGGGCGGCATTCTGATGAACGACATGGACAAGGATACCGTGGACTTCATGCCGAACTACGATGAACGTCTGACGGAGCCGACGGTCTTCCCGTCCGCGTTCCCGAATCTCATTGTCAACGGCGGCACCGGTATCGCGGTAGGTATGGCCACGAATCTGGCTCCGCATAATCTGGGCGAGACGGTGGACGCTATCTGCGCGCTGATAGATGATCCGGATCTGGAACCGCTGGACCTGCTGAAGTACATCAAGGGTCCTGATTTCCCGACCGGGTGCATGATCTGCGGTTCCGAAGGGATCAAGAATTACTTCCAGACCGGACGTGGCACGGTCAAAGTGCGTGGCAAGGTCGGTGTGGAACAGCTCAAGGGCAACCGCGAGCAGATCATCATTTCTGAGATCCCTTACGGTGTGAACCGCGCGGTGCTGGTGGAACGCATCGCCGAGCTGGTCAATGAAAAGACGCTGACGGACATCACGGCCATCCGCGATGAATCCGACGAGAACACCCGTGTGGTGGTGGAGCTCAAGCGTGACGCGATCCCTAAAGTCGTCATCAACAATCTTTATAAATACACTCAGCTGGAAACGACATTCAGCGTGAACTCGCTGGCGATCGATCACGGCCGTCCAAAGGTTTTGAACATGAAAGAGCTGATGGAGTGCTTCATCGAGCATCGCCGCGAGGTCGTCATCCGCCGCACCCGCTATCTGCTGCGCAAGGCAGAGGAGCGTGCCGAGATTTTGGAAGGCTACCTGATCGCTCTGGATAATCTGGACGAGTTCATCCGCATCATCCGCGAGTCGGCCAACCGTGAGGAAGCCCGCGTCAAACTGCTGGCTTTTGAGTTCACACGCGCGGCTGTGGAGAAGCTCGGCATCCTGATCCGCAGTGAAGCGCGTCTGGTGGACGGACGTTACTGCTTCAGTCTGGTACAGGCAAACGCGATCCTCGATCTGCGACTCTATCAGCTGACCGGTCTGGAACGCGAGAAGGTCCGTGCCGAGTATGACGCGCTGATCGAGACGATCAAGGACCTGATGGATATCCTGGCCAAGGAATCCCGCATCATGGGCATCATCAAGCAGGAACTCCGTTCACTGCGCGAGAAGTACGGCAAACCGCGCCGGACGATGCTGGTGGCCGATGCGGGCGAGATGGCTATCGAGGATCTGATCGCCAATGAAGGCGTAATCATTACCATGACACACAAGGGACTGATCAAGCGCACCAATGTCAGCTCGTACCGCTCGCAGCGGCGCGGCGGCAAGGGTGTCATTGGCATGAGCACCCGCAATACGGCGCTGGATGATGACGCGGACTTTATCGAGCGTCTCTTCACGGCCAGCACGCATGACTATCTGCTGTTCTTTACGAATACAGGCCGTGTTTACAGCGAGCGTGTGCATGAGATCCCGGATATGGGCCGTGCCGCCAAGGGCCGCAGTATCGCCAATCTTTTGGAGCTGCAGTCCAATGAGAAGATCGCGGCACTGATCCGCATCACCTCCGAGACGATCAACGGTCAGGATACGACCTGGGAGCAGGACAATTGCCTGTTCTTTGCCACTCAGAACGGCACGGTCAAACAGACGGAATTGCGTCAGTTTGCCAATATCCGCAAGGGCGGCATCATCGCTATCAATATCGAGGATGGCGATACGCTGATAGACGTGAAGTTCACGACCCACGGCAATGACGTGGTGCTGATCACGAA
>JAFZAR010000373.1 GCA_017557085.1 Verrucomicrobiota bacterium
ACAGATGAAACGGCTGGATCTGGATGTTGCCGGTGAGTTTGTAGTGATGGCGGCAACGCTGATTTGGATCAAAAGCAAAGAGCTGCTGCCGGTGGACCAAAGACCGCTGACGGATCTGGATGAGGAAAACAACGTGGATCCTCGTTGGGAATTGATTCGTAAGCTGGTTGAATATAAGAAGTTCAAAGAAGCCGCAAGCGAACTTCAGCGTTGTGAGGCCGAACAGGAAGATCGTTTCCCGCATCAATCCGTAAAACAGGAATTTCCCGCGGATAATTCATAACAGCAAGGACCTAAGATCACCTTGATGGATCTTTTGCAAGCAGTCAATGATGTCTTGACCCGGATGAAGGAGCGTGGTATGCCCCAGGAGATCGTAGGGGAACGCTGGACTGTTCGTGAGAAAATAACATTTCTTAAAAACGTGCTGCGACAGAAGAAAAAGGTACGCTTTCTGGAACTTCTGGAGCAGTCTTACACCCGGTTTGAAGTTGTGGTGACTTTTCTGGCCGTTTTGGAATTGGCGCGTTTGCATGAGATCCGGGTGGAGCAGTCCCAAGCCTTTGGTGAAATAGATATTTTAGATGCTGCTGAATAATATGAATTACGAAGTAAAATCAATTCTTGAATCCCTTCTTTTCGCTTCTCCGAGACCTCTTTCCATAGGCGAGATCAGACAAGTATTCAGCGGAGTCGCGGATAAAAGCGAGGATCTGGCGATCAAAGCTTTCAAGAAACTTAAACCGAATGAAATCGAACAGGAACTGAACATCCTTCGGGATGAATACGAAGCACTGGGAAGATCCTGGAGATTGACTTGTGTGGCAGGCAGTTGGCAGTTTGTTTGTCAGCCAGAATACGCGACTTGGATCTGTTTCCTCACAGGGGAGAAGCCCCGTCCGCCTCGTTTGACTCTGCCGGCGCTGGAAACCTTGGCCATCATCGCTTATCGTCAACCCATGACACGAGCGGAAATGGAAGAGATCCGCGGCGTTTCCGTGGATGGTGTGATTGGCACTTTGCTGGAACGTAAGCTGGTGGAGCAGAGAGGAAAAGCCGATCTGCCCGGACGTCCTACTTTATATGGAACGACATCCGATTTCCTCCAATACTTTGGGATAGCATCATTGGATGATCTGCCCGATGCTTCAGAATTGCGGCGCTATACACCGGCTCCGCTCCAGACAGTTGTTTCTGATACGGATAGCGAAGAAACCGCTCAAACGGAATTGCCTTTAGATCCTTCCGCTAAGTCAGCGGAAAATACAAATACAGAATCAACCCCTAACCAAGAATAATTTTTATGTCTTCCCCGGAAAATCCATTAACAAACTCATTGATTGAGCAAGAGTTGGCTCTCCATCGCAAGGAGATCAACCGCCTGGACGCGGAAATCGTTCAGCTGCTGAATGAAAGGATCCGCCATGCGCTGGGCATTGGTGAGATCAAAATCAGGAATGGTCAGGAGATATACGCTCCGCACCGTGAGAGAGATGTTTTTGAACGGGTAAAATCTCTGAACAAAGGTCCGATGAAAAATGAATCTTTGTGCGCCATTTACCGG
>JAFZAR010000374.1 GCA_017557085.1 Verrucomicrobiota bacterium
CATTTACCGAAGAATACAAGATGTTTTTGGACGCGTATGGTATTCAATATGATGAACGGTATGCGTTCAAGGATTGATATATAGATCCTATCACCCCTTCAGGGTGAGGAATTTAGGGGGTACCTCTACCGGGGGTTACGCTACGCTCACCCCCGGCTATTATCGTGCAACCCCAACGGGGTTTTAAGTTAGAATCCCTGCGGGATTTTGTTTACATAATTTGTTCCCCAGTATCAATATCCGCGTCCATCCGTGGTTCATAAATATTTAGATGGAAAACAACTTGAATAAATCACCCGGTTTTTACGTCAAAGATTGGGGAGTCTTTTAAAATCTCCCCAAATTCTTTAATAATGAATAAATTGAATGTATTGCTCACAGCAGCGGTGCTGTTGAATGGTGTTTTGTTTTTTGGGACCGGATGTTCTAAAAAATCAGATACTCCCTCCGAAGCTTCAAAAGCACCTGCCGCTATACCTGTTGTTGTTGCTCAGGCGGAACAAAAAGAATTCGACGTGGAGATCTCCGCCTTCGGCCATGTCTCGTCCTATAACCGGGTGGAGGTGAAGCCGCGGGTCTCAGGTCATATCATCGAGATCCCGTTCAAGGAAGGTCAGGAAGTAAAGAAGGGCGATCTGCTCTTCAAGATAGACCCGCGCAAAACGGAAGCCAGTCTGGCTCAGGCCAAAGCGACCCTGGCCCAGGCCGAAGCCAAGCTGACGAACGCGCTGAATAACTATGAGCGCGCCAAAGGATTGTTCGATAAAAAACTGATCTCCACCGAGGAGATGGACTCCGCTACCACCGCACTGCTGGCCGCGAAGGCAACGGTTGCCTCCGGCGAAGCCTCCCTGAAAGACATCGAGCTGACGCTGGAGTTCACAGACGTGACCGCGCCCATCACCGGACGCACCGGCGCTATCCAGACGGATCTGGGCAATGTGGTCTCAGCCGGATCGGATACACTGGTGACCATCAACGAGATGAGCCCCATCGGTGTCAATTTTTCGCTGGCGGAAAGGTTCATGCCGCAGCTGCGCCGGATCCTGAACCAGCCCCAGTCAACAGTCCAGGTCTATGACGGAGCGACAGACGCTTTCATTGCCGAGGGCAAACTCGATTTCATGGACAATCATGTGGACCGCGCCACCGGCATGGTCGCCCTGAGCGCACGGTTCGAGAACGCGGATCAGGCACTCTGGCCCGGACAGTTCGTCAAGATCGTCATGGATCTGGAGCAGTACAAAGATGCTATCGTGATCCCCAGCATTGCCATCCAGAACAAACAGGACGGCGAGCAGTTCGTTTATGTGGTCAAAGCCGATAACACTGTGGAAATACGAGATATAACCGTAGGCGAACAGCGTGGAGAGGAATCACTTATCAAGGAAGGTCTCGCCGCCGGGGAAACGATCGTCACAGACGGACACCTGCGTCTGACCGAAAAGTCCACAGTCAAAGCGTATCACAGCCTGGATGAAGCCGTGCAGCAAACCGTAAAACAATGATAACCGGCTTCTGATCATTTACTTTTAACCCTTTTTACCCGTTTCCATGTCCTTACCCGTTCTTTGTATCCGCCGGCCTGTGATGACAACGCTGCTGATGGCCACGATCCTGCTTTTCGGTGCGCTGGCCTATAAACAGCTGCCGGTCAGCGATATGCCTACGGTGGATTATCCCACCATCAGCGTCAACGCGAACCTGACCGGAGCCAGCCCGGAAACCATGGCTGCCACCGTCGCGACTCCGCTGGAAAAACAATTCTCCGCCATTGACGGCGTGGACTCCATCAACTCGGTCAGCTCGCAGGGTTCCACACGCATCACCATCCAGTTCAGTCTGGACCGCGACATCGACAGCGCGGCACAGGATGTGCAGTCGGCCATCAGCCGAGTACAGCGCCGTTTGCCCAAGGACATGACCACTCCGCCTTCCTACAACAAACAAAACCCGGCCGACTGGCCCGTACTCTTTATTGGTGTCTATTCCGACACACTGCCCATGTACGAAGTCAACGAGTACGCGGAAAGCATCATCGGGCGCAGTCTGAGCATGATCAATGGCGTGGCTCAGGTCGGAGTCTGGGGAGGTCAGCGGTACGCGGTGCGCGTGCAGCTGGATCCGGACGCGGTGGCCGCCAAAGGGATCAGCGTGGCCGAGATCAGCAGCGCGATCAATACCGGCAACGTCAACCTGCCCAACGGCATCCTGCAAGGGAACGACATTTCCTACACTATCGAGGCGGAAGGTCAGCTGAACAAAGCCGAAAACTACCGCCCCCTGATCGTCGCTTATGAAAACGGGAACCCGATCCGGCTGGAACAGCTGGGACGTGTGCTGGACAGTGTGGAGAACGATAAGACCGCCAGCTGGTACAACCATCACCGCTCCATTGTGTTAGCTGTTTTCCGCCAGCCCGGTGTCAATACGGTACAGCTGGTGGATGCCGTGCGCGCCGCCCTGCCGGCTCTGCAGGATCAAGTACCGCCGGCCGTCCATGTGGATCCCTATTTCGACCGCTCGCAGACCATCCGCGAATCCGTTCACGATGTGCAGTTTACCCTGGAGCTGACCGTGGCATTGGTGATCATGGTCATCTTCCTGTTCCTGAGAAATATCTCGGCCACACTCATCCCCACTCTGGCTATCCCGATGTCCATCGTTGGCACCTTCGCGGTGATCCATTTCTTCGGCTACAGTCTGAACAATCTGACCCTGATGGCGCTGACCCTGAGCATCGGCTTTGTGGTGGACGATGCTATCGTGATGCTGGAGAACATTATGTGCCACCGGGAAAACGGCGACTCGCGCATGGATGCCGCCTTGAAAGGAGCCAAAGAGATCGGCTTCACGATCATTTCCATCACTTTCAGTCTGGCCGCGGTCTTCATCCCGGTGCTCTTCATGGGCGGACTGCTGGGCCGGCTTCTGCATGAGTTCGCGGTGACGATCATCTCGGCGGTGCTCATTTCCGGCTTTGTCTCGCTGACTTTGACTCCGCTGATGTGCAGCCGGTTCATCCGCTACAGCCC
>JAFZAR010000375.1 GCA_017557085.1 Verrucomicrobiota bacterium
GGACGCCGATGAGTCAACAGTTCAGCCGCAAACAGAGCTGCGACCAATGGTTCTAATTGTTGCTATAACAGGAGGGGCGTTTGTTCTTGCTGGGATCGTTTGGATCCTAAAAATGCGAAAGCAAACGAAAAGAAACAAAGGAATGGATTGGGAGGAGTAAAGATATGCTAAAGCGGATATACACGGGTATCGTTTGGGGGTTGACGACACTGGCCGTTTTGTTGCTGATGTTTCCGAAAGGGGCTGCGGCAGAAGGTGATCTCACTCTTTCCATCAATAGTGTATCCATGCTTCATCCCGGCGATCAGGCGACGGTATCTGTTCATCTTGCAAACGCCGCAGCAGGTGTGAATATGCTTCAGTTTGTTGTGGAATATGATCAAGAAGAATTGGAACTGATAAGCACCAATAAAGGGTCGATCTTTACCTCCGTGGGAGCGCCTGTGATCAATGATCAGATACCGGGCGTCATTTTTTTGAATTGGGAAGGGGATCGAACAATCACTTCAGACTGCGTACTGTTGGAGATGGTTTTCAGCCCTGCGACATCCGCTACGGTCGACAGTATAGTGGGGGTGTCCGAAACACAGGAGTTGATCGTCTCAAACTGGGAAACCGAATTTGATCCTTCTCTGATAAGCGGGACGATCCATATTGAAAAAGAAATCGCAGCAATCGCCGTCACAAGCATGCCGTCGAAGACCATCTATGGAGAGGGAGAATCTTTCGATCCTATCGGCGGGAGGGTGACGGTAACATATGACGACGGTACTATGGCGGAGATCGGTTTGACCACCGACATGGTGAGCAGCTTTGACAGCACCGCCATCGGGCCTCAAACAGTAACGGTGACCTATGGCGGCGTCACGACCACGTTTGAAGTTACGGTGGTCTCCGGCGCTTCACACAGCGTCACGGTGCCTGTCGGCGTGACCGGCGGCACGGTGGAGGCGGATAAGACCAGTGCGTATGAGAGCGAGACCGTGACCCTGACGGTGACGCCGGAGACCGGGTATGCCCTGGATACGCTGACGGCGACCTACGTGGACGGCGAGAACGCGACCCAGACGCTGACCCTCACCCCGGACGCCAACGACGGGACGAAGTGGACTTTCGCCATGCCTGCGTTCGACGTGACCGTGACCGCGGCGTTCGTGTCCACGGTACCCGATCTGGAGCTTTCGCCCGACGTGGTCTCCCTCTACGCGGGTCAGACCCAGCAGCTGACGCTGCAGTATGCGGATACCCATGCGGCGGTGACGGATACCGGCAGCATCACCTGGACCAGCAGCAACGAAAACATCCCGGTGGACGCCACGGGCTGCGTCAGCCTGGGCGCCGGCGCGACGGTGGGCATGACCGCCACCGTCACGGCGAACTATATGGGCAAGACCGCTACCGCGGCGGTGACCGTGGTCGAGGATCCGGACCACTACGACGCGTTCGTGTGGAAGCTGGGCGCCTACGTGGGCGATATCCAGTACATCCGGTACACCATTCTTGTGAATAAGACCATCGCTGATCCCGCTTTCTCCCTCCGGGTCGGCGGCGAGGATCGTCCCAACGTGGCCACTGAGAACGACTTCTACACCGACCGTCTGTCCTGTCTGTGGATACAGAGCGGTCCCACGGAGGTCAGTGAGTATCCGGATTACGACCAGTACGTGATCCTGGTGAAGGTTTTCGCCAAGCAGTTCAACACGACCCAGACCATCACCGTGAAGAACGGCAGTGAGACCGTGAGGATCCGTTCCTATGCCAACACGGGGATCGAGGGCGTGGTCGGCGACTGCGTGAACCATTCCATGGTGGAGCAGATGGAAGTGTACGCGATCCTGAACTACAGGAATAAAGCTGCGGAGTGGAGACGACTCAAGGCGGCGATGATCGAGCTTGCGGCTTCGATCGCTGCCGTAAACGGATAATGTAAGGAGTGAATGCTATGGAAAAGAAAGAGTACGAATGGGCCGAGCTGGAGATCATCCGGCTGGGATCGGCGGACGTCGTCACAGCCAGCAACGACGGCGACGACTGGGGAGACGTCTGATCTGTCTGACTGCGGTTAGGACGCGAGGCGGGTGACCGCCTGCCTCGCTTTTAGCCCCGATGCCGCGGCC
>JAFZAR010000376.1 GCA_017557085.1 Verrucomicrobiota bacterium
AGCGGCCGGGCACCCCATTGAGGATCCCATCCGCGTTGTGCCAGCAGGTGTTTGGCCGCGTCGGTCAGGACGATGGAGAGCTTTTGGGCTTCCAGTCTCTTGGCGATGCGCTTGAGCTGAATATCCACGATCGCGCCGATCTGGTCTTCGGTCAGACTGTGGAAGACGATGGTATCATCCACACGGTTCAGGAATTCCGGACGGAAGTTGCGTTTCAGCTCTTCCAGCACGGACTGTTCCATTTTTTGGGTCTCTTCTGCGGAGGGTTTTCCGTTCTGGAAGAATTCCTGTATGATGTGCGAACCGATGTTGCTGGTCATAATGACGATCGTGTTGGTAAAGTCCACGGTGCGTCCCTGACCGTCGGTCAGACGGCCGTCATCCAGCATTTGCAGCAGGATGTTGAATACATCCCGGTGAGCTTTTTCGATCTCGTCGAACAGCACCACGCAGTACGGTTTGCGGCGGACGGCTTCGGTCAGCTGACCGCCTTCCTCATAACCGACATAGCCCGGAGGCGCGCCTACCAGACGCTGGACGTTGAACTTCTCCTGATATTCGCTCATATCGATACGGACCATAGCCGTTTCGTCATCGAAGAGGAATTCCGCCAGAGCCCGCGCCAGCTCGGTCTTGCCGACACCGGTGGGTCCCAGGAAGATAAAGGAACCGATCGGACGATTGGGATCCTGCAGACCGCTGCGGCTGCGGCGGACGGCGTTGGAAACGGCGATGATGGCTTCCTTCTGCCCCACGACACGCTGGGCCAGACGGTCTTCCATCCGGATCAGCTTCTGTTTCTCGCCTTCCAGCATCCGGGAGACGGGGATATGCGTCCAGGCGGCAACCACCTGGGCAATGTCTTCCTCGGTCACTTCCTCGTTCAGCAGATGATTTTCGCCTTTTTCGGCTTCGATCTGCTGATGGGCAGCCTTCAGTTTGGCCTGGAGTTCCGGGATCTTGCCGTACTTGATCTGAGCGGCGAGGTTCAGATCGCCCGCGCGCTGGGCGCGTTCCTCTTCCAGTTTGGCCTGTTCCAGCTGGGCGGCCAGGATGCTGGAGGCGTTGATGGCGGCTTTCTCATTCTGCCACTGCGCCTTGAGTTCACTGGAGCGTTCCTTGAGCTCGGCCAGTTCTTTCTCGATCTTTTGCAGACGATCCTTAGAAGCGTCGTCCGTTTCCTTTTTCAAAGCGGTCTGCTCGATCTGCAGCTGCATGATCTGGCGTTCCAGCTGATCTATCTCCACCGGCATGGAATCCAGCTCCATCCTCAGACGGCTGGCGGCTTCGTCCACCAGGTCCACGGCCTTATCGGGCAGGAACCGGTCCGAAATATAGCGGTTGGAGAGCGTTGCGGCGGCCACCAGAGCGGCATCACGGATGCGCACACCATGATGATTTTCATAGCGTTCCTTCAGTCCGCGCAGGATGGCGATGGTCGCCTCCACACTCGGTTCTTCCACCACGACCGGTTGGAAACGGCGTTCCAGAGCCGGATCCTTTTCCACATGCTTGCGGTATTCATCCAGCGTAGTCGCGCCGATACAGCGCAGTTCACCACGGGCCAGCTGCGGTTTGAGCAGGTTGGCCGCGTCGGTCGCTCCTTCGGCCGCGCCGGCACCCATCAGGGTATGCAGCTCATCAATAAAGAGGATAATGGCCCCGTTGCTGGCGGTCACTTCCTTGATAAAGGCTTTCAGACGATCCTCAAATTCACCTCTGTATTTCGCGCCGGCGATCATGCTGCCCAGATCCATCGCGATCAGTCTCTTATTCTTGAGGGATTCCGGCACGTCACCGCTGACGATACGGCGGGCGATCCCCTCCACGATAGCGGTCTTGCCCACACCGGGCTCACCGATCAGGACGGGATTATTCTTAGTGCGCCGGGTGAGGATCTGCATCACACGGCGGATCTCCTCGTCACGTCCGATGACGGGATCTATCTTTCCGGCACGGGCGGCGGCGGTCAGGTCGCGCCCGTACTTCTCCAAAGTTTGAAATTTTTCCTCCGGGTTTTCATCTACGACCCTTTGGTTTCCACGTAAATCTGCCATAGCTTTTAAAACTCCTTCCTTGTCTAATGCGTAAAGCTTCAGCAGTTTTTGAAGGCTGCTGTTGGCTGTTTCAATGATGCCGAGGAGCAGATGTTCCGCGCTGACATATTCATCTTTCAGTTGGGAAGCGACTGCTTCCGCGGTTTTCAAAGTGCGGGACAGCGCTGCGTTCAGGTAGATATTGACGTTGTCGCCTTCCACCTGCGGCTGCTGACTCAAACATTTCTGTAAACTGGCCTTGAGGGCATCCACATCCACGCTCATCTTCTTGAGAAGCGGCGGGATGATGCTCTCTTTCAGATCGCAGAGTGTCAGCAGAAGATGTTCTTGTGTAACCTCCTGATGATTGCGATCTTTGGCCATTTCATAAGCTGTCTGCACGGCTGAGCGTGCTTTCAGTGTGAATTTCTCCAAATTCATACATCCACCATTCTAGCACTGTTTTTTATTTTTGCAATATGAGTACCCCATTTTTTTCATCTGCCGTCTTGCATTTTTGTGGGATATTTGGTAAATTGACCACGGTTGACAGCGTGAAACTGTTGAAGTTGCTCATGATGAATAGATTGAATTATAAATGGACAGGTGCTTTTCTCTTGGCAGGAGCTTTATTGTTTTCGGCTTTGCAAGCCCAAGCCGCTGTGGGAGAAAGCTTCAAATTAGGTGTTCTGCAATACACGATCCTGACAGAGAATGAGACCGGGGGAACGGTGTCGGTGGAGAGAAATGGACAGCTGTCTGGCGATATCAAGATCCCCAAAGTAGTAAAAAAGGGTGCGATCAAATATAATGTGACGGAGCTTCGGCCTTTCGCGTTTTTTGAAGCGGGTGGATTGACCAGCGTGACGGTTCCTGAAGGAGTTACGACGATCGGTGAGCGGGCCTTTTACAGCTGCAAGGGGCTGACCAAGGTGACGCTTCCGGCCACTCTGACGAAGATGGGTGATTCTGTATTTTACAAATGCCTTGCTTTGAAAGAAATATCTGTAGCTCCTGAATGTAAGGCTTTCCATAGCGAGGCGGGAGTGCTGTTTGACAAGGAAATGACTTTATTGATCGTGTATCCTCCCGGAAAAGAAGATGAGGAGTATAGGATTCCGGACACTGTGAAGGTGATCTCGGACAGAGCGCTTTCTGACTGTAGGAATCTGGTCAATGTGCATGTAGGCAATAATTTGAATAAGGTCGGCGAATCCGCGTTCGAGCACTGCAATAAGTTGGCCAATATCGAGATCCCCGATGGCATTACAGAGATTGGTCACAGGGCTTTTTCCTACTGCGAGAGTCTGAAGAATGTCAAGATCGGCAACAATGTGACCAAGATCGGGGCCTCCGCGTTCAAGGGATGCAAGAGTCTGGTCAGCGTGACGATTGGTAACAGTGTGACCGAGATCGGTTATTTTGCCTTCTCCTGGTGCAGCAATCTGACTCATGTCTATTATAACTGGGATGTGCCCGAGGCGGAGTACGACATTTATGCCGGTGATCCTGAGACGCTGATCAGCTACTACCCGGAAGAAAATGACACTTGGGAGGCCGCGACCGTTGGCGATCAATGGCAGGATCGGGGTGCCGCTTCCTGGGATCCGAAGGACAAGGAAAAGAAAGATTCGGAATAGACGAAAGTCTCCCTTTTGAAAAGAGAAGATCCTCAGAGGAATAACCCCTGAGGATCTTTCATTTTAAAGGAGCCGGATCAATGTTTTTCGGCGGGCTTGACGGATTCCACGGTCTTTTTATAGGAAAGGATCCCCTCGGCAATGGACTTGGCGATCTTGGAACGCTCAGCCGCGCTGAAAAGTTTCTTTTGATCTTTGCTGCCGGAGATGAAACCGGCCTCTACCAGCACAGCCGGCATGGCGGTATCGTAAAGGACTCCCAGGCGTTTGCGTTTGACTCCACGGTCACTGAACTGGACTTTTTGAACGAGTTGCCTCTGGATGTGATAGGCCAGCAGCGCATTGGCGGCATCATACTTATTTCCGCGAGTAGCGGCAGTGGAACCGGAATCGGGAGTGGTGGACTGCGCCCCGGCCGGTGTTGTGGTAAAGACTTCCACTCCATTGGCATCCGCAGCGGCGGCGTTCAGATGGATGCTGACAAAAATATCGGCATGGTTCTGCTCGGCGATCTTGGGACGCGTTTTCAAATCCATAGTGCGGTCCGTAGTGCGTGTCATGATGACCTTGACCCCTTTGTTCTGGAGAATGGTGCGCACTTCCTTGGCGATCATCAGGGTGATGTCCTTTTCCAGTTTGCCGGAATACTTTGCGCCGGGCTGGGAACCGCCGTGACCGGGATCAATGGCAACGATGCGGACGGCGTTTTTCCTGGGATTGGTGATGGCTTCCAGTGCGGTGTTGATATCCTGAGTTGAGACAAGGACATTTCCGCCGGACATTTTAACATTCTGGCAAAGAGCAAATTTGATGTTATTGATGGAAGCGTGACGCGCTCCGATGTTCAGGACGATCGTTGTGGAATCATTGGACAGGCGCAGCGTTTTATTCTTTTGAGTCCAGGCGGCGCGCATTCCGTGTTTCTTGCCCCAGGTGACGACATTCTGATAGCCGGAGGTGCTGTCAGTTGTAACTTTGGGCTGCGCTTGGGTTGTTGATTTTGTTGTTGCTTTCGAGGTAGCGGCCTGTGTTTTTGTGGTTTGGGTCTGTTTCTTTTTGGGGATCGAAACAGGCCGTGCGGTACCAGTCTGTTGTTTGGTGGTCGCGGCATTCGCGACGCATGGATTCCAGCAGCAAAGAACAGCGGCGATCAGCAGGAAACTGATCCTGGTCAAAAAAGTATTTTTCATAAGAATCATTATGTTTAAGATTATACGGCTAATTGGACTAATTTCTCCCGG
>JAFZAR010000377.1 GCA_017557085.1 Verrucomicrobiota bacterium
CGGGATGCCGTTCTGCTGGATCTCCAGATAGTAATGATCCGGCCCGAACAGATCCACATACCACTTGACCGCCTCGCGTGCTTCTTTCAGATTGCCGTTCAGGATCAGCTGGGGGATCTCTCCGGCCAGACAGGCCGACAGCGCGATGATGCCCTCGTGGTGACGCTCCAGCAGTTCCTTGTCGATGCGCGGTTTGTAGTAGTAGCCTTCCATCCAGGCATCGGAGACCATGCGGATCAGGTTCTTGTAGCCGGTCTCGTTTTCGGCCAGCAGCACCAGGTGATTGTAATGGATCTTGCTGCCGATGCCCTGCGCCTTGCGGTCCAGACGGCTGCCGGGTGCCACATAAACCTCGCATCCGATGATGGCCTTGAAACCGGCGCTCTGTGCCATTTTGTAGAAATCCACCGCGCCGAACATGACTCCGTGGTCGGTGATCGCCATCGCGGGGAATTCCAGTTCCTTGACGCGTTCAACCAGTTTATCCAGACGGCAGGCTCCATCCAGCAGGGAGAACTCCGTATGAACGTGAAGATGTACAAAATCAGCAACAGCCATATCAACAGTTTAAATAACAAAAAATGAGCGGCGGAGCGAGCAAATTCGGCCTTTCATCCGGCCTTTTCCCGGCTCCGTTCCCGGACAGGATGTCACATTCTCCGGCGGGGGAGAAAGGGCAAAGTTTGGGGACATTTCTAAGTTTTTGTGCTGGAGCTGGAAACGCCCCGATTTCCGGGTGTTTTCCCGGCGGGTATCCTCCGGTACTGTTCGGCCAGGTCTATTTTCACTTTTGAAACAGAACACTTTATAAGACTCACTGAACAAAAGAGATAGCATATTTTTTCAAATAAACACGATCTCTGAATTTTTCCCGCGGGCGGTTTAGGGTTGAACGGAGACGCGTATTGGATTAAACTGCTTGGCGTAAGCGGGATTATTTTTCCGAAAATAACATGAATCGAATCACAAAATTTTTACTGGCCGCGGTCTGCGCGGCGGGACTCCAGACCGCACAGGCGGAAGGAACAGAGCCTCCTTTTGATAAGTTGTTGAAAATCACTCTTCCGGAGCTGAAAACCTCCGATTCCGAAACGAACGCGCCCCCGGCCGGGCCTGTCATCCTGGAAATGATCTATGTGGAGCCGGGCACCTTTATGATGGGCGCTCCCAAAGAGGAACTGGGCAACAACGGTCAGGAGCCTCAGCGGAAGGTGACCCTGACTCAGGGCTACTGGCTGGGCAAGTATGAAGTCACTCAGGCTCAGTATGAAGCCGTGATCGGGCGCAATCCCTCTTTTTTCAAGGGCAGGGATCTGCCTGTGGAGTACGCGAACTGGAACGACGCGATGCGCTTTTGCCAGAAACTGACCGAGCTGGAACGCGCCGCCGGTCATATCACGGAGGATTATGAATTCACACTGCCCACGGAAGCACAGTGGGAATACGCCTGCCGGGCCGGAACGACGACCGCTCTCAATAACGGAAAGAATCTGACCAGCTACTATGTCTGCCCGAATATCGAGCCTCTGGCGCGGTACGGGTATTCCGAGAACGCTTATTCCGGCACGCAGCAGGTCGGTTTGAAAGAGCCGAATGCCTGGGGATTCTACGACATGCACGGCAATGTGTGGGAGTGGTGCCGGGATTACTGGCAGCGGGGAGAGATATCCACCGATCCCGTGACCGATCCGACCGGACCCGCCGAAGGTTCGGAACGGGTGATGC
>JAFZAR010000378.1 GCA_017557085.1 Verrucomicrobiota bacterium
CCTTCCAGAGTAAGCACTTTGTCAGTCTGGTCTTTGAAGGCTATGAGCAGACCCCGGCCCTGCCCAAAGGGTTCCATTACTACAAGAGCTTCAACTATGACGCGCTGAATGATAAATACTTTACCCTACCAGACTGTCTGGTGGGCGAAAGCGAATTCAAAAAACTAGCCGGCATCATGGCAAAACGTCTGGCCGAACAGAATCCCGATCTGAACGAAACGGATATCCAAAACGGGACCAGCGCGGAATTCCCGGAAAACTACGAGACCTTTGTCCTGCGCCCCGGTGAATTGACCGTCATCTTCCAGCCGCGCCAGCTGGGCCGGAGAGTGAAAAACAGCCTCAGCGTGACCGTCAGCTTCAACGAGATCACCGTTCAACCGATGATCATGGATCTGCTGGGCTATGAATCGCCCGAAGATCAGCCGCATCTGGAACCGGAAGAAGAAACACCCTCCGAAGAAAATCAGGAAAATACCCTTTATGACCCCGCAACACCCACAGAATAACATGGAACCGCAGACACCGGAACAGCTCCCGGCCGAAACAGCCAAAGCGCTCCCGCCGCTGACACCCGGAACGCTCTATCTGGTAGCGACCCCCATCGGCAACATGGAGGACATCACCCTGCGAGCCATCCGCGTCCTGAAAGAATGCGACATCGTGGCCGCGGAGGATACACGCCACACGGGACTGCTGCTCCAGCGGCTGGGCTTTCGCAAACCGCTGCTCAGCTACCACACCTTCAACGAAGCACGGCGTGAAGAGGAATTTCTGTCACGTCTCAAAGACGGCCAGATCATCGCCCTGGTCACTGATGCCGGCACACCGGGGATCAGCGACCCAGGACAGAGGATCGCCGCCGCCGTCCTGCGGGCCGGTCTGAAAGTGGAATCGGTACCCGGAGCCTGCGCCCTGATCACCGCCCTGGCTTCCAGCGGATTGCCCACGGATGAATTTCATTTTATCGGCTTCCTGCCGCACAAATCGGGTCAGCGGATGAAATGCCTCCAGTCCGCGCTGGCCTGCCCCGGAGTGATCGCGCTCTACGAATCCCCCTACCGGATCGAGAAACTGCTGGGTGAGATCCAGACCGCCGCGCCGGAGCGCCAGGTCGTCCTGGCCAGAGAACTCACCAAAAAATTTGAAGAATGGTTCCGCGGCACCCCCGAAGAACTCCTAACTCAAATCAAAGGCCGCTCCCTCAAAGGCGAATTCGTCGTCCTGATTGCTCCTTAAAAGAACCACAGATAAGTTATATATGTTTATCTGTGGTTCTTACAAAACTAATCCAGCATGTCGCGGGCTTTCTGGGGTTCCAGAGGGTTTTCCAGGACGGGATGGAACTCTGTCGGGAGGATGTTCTTTAAATCCACTTTCTCCTTTGTTTTGTCTTCGGCTTCCACAGACAGCGGCTGGAGCGCGTCGGGGTTGATCTCGATGATACCCTCATCACGCAGCTCCTTAAATTTCTTGAAAGTAAAATCAGACACGGCGCGCACACCTTCCGCGATCTGCTTGGGAGTCATATCTCCCAGTATGATGTCCCGGTTGCTTTCGGCCTGCAGGTCTCCCCGCTCCGCGGCCAGACTGCTCCACTTATAAGCCTCCACCAAATTGGTCGTGCCGCCTGCCCCCTTGGCATAAAAAACACCTAAATTGAACTGCGCGGAAACACTTCCCTGCTCAGCCGCTTTGAGTAACCATTTCTCCGCCTCAACTGGATTGGCTTCCGTTCCTATCCCTTTCAGATAATAAGTCCCCAGATTCGCCTGAGCATTGGGATAGCCCCATTCCGCGACCTTTTTGAACAACTTAAAAGACTCAGATTCATTTCGTTCCACTCCGTCACCCGTGGCATACATCACCGCCAGATGATAAGCGGCCTCCGGGATATCCGCATCCGCCGCCATCCGCATATACTCTGCGGACTTGGCCATATCTCTTTCAACTCCTTCACCTTTTCCATAGTGGATAGCCAGATTGAAAGCGGCCTCCATATTGCCGCCATCGGCTGATTTTTTGAAGTATTCCACCGCTTTGGCCATATCCCTGTCACAGCCTGCGCCCAGCACCGAACAGACACCCAAATTGAACAGAGCCTGGGCATGACCTTTCTCGGCCGCTTTCTGGAAATACTCCACCGCTTTGGCCCGGTCTTTTTCCACGCCTTTGCCGCTGTAGTAATTCACCCCCTGCAGGAACCATTCCTCGACCTGAGCCTGTTCCGTTGCTTTTTGGGCCAATTCTTTGGTTTCAGCCTCTTGCTTGGCCGGTTCCGGCGAGGTCTCAGCAAGGTCAACCGCTAACTCTCTGGGAAGCAGCGGGGTCGCTTCTATTACCTCCGGTTTCTCCTCTGCCGGGGCGGGTTCAGCCGGGATTTCGGCTGAAACATTCGTTTGAACAGCCGGTGTCTCCTCTAAAACTTTGGGTTCCTGAGCGGATACTGCCGGGGCCGTTTCCACCACCGCCGGGACTTCTTTCTGTTGGGGAGCCGCCGGAGCTTCCTGCTTTTTCTCACAACCAAAGGAAACCAGTCCCGCCGCAACGCAACTGATCGAAACAACCTTCACAAACTTGCCGCAATCGCACAACATGCCGTGATTCTCTCACACAGCAGACAGAACCGCAAGAACCCACTTCCTCCATCGAAAATAAAAATAAAAAAGCCCGGCATATACGCCAAGGAGGTGGGGGTGAGGAACCCCTCTGAAGAAACGTACCACAGCCGAGCTTTAAATTCGGAGCCGGTTCAACCGGCTAACAAAGGTATTTTATAACACTTTCAAGTGAGATGTCAACCCCTTTTATTACAGACATTTTCCACTAAAAGAGGAAAAATTTTTCGTCAGAACAGACAATTATTTTGTAATTATATTTTACTTATTATCAACGAATTATAAAATATTATCCAGCATCCGAAACGATTTCTATCCTTTCATTTCGAGGTAAATTGTTGATTAGACGCAACAAAAATAGTATAAGGAATTCGAGCTGATTTTCGCGTTTTTTGCTGTCACAGGCTCTAAAAGGTGCGTAATATGTTGGGAAACAGTTCAATAGAACTTAAAACTATGAATAAAACACTTTCTCTGGGAATTTCTTTAGCCGTGTCCCTCCTTCTCGGTCATGCAGTTATGGCAGAAACCGAGTCTCCGAAACCGATTCCGGCTGTCAAAATCTGGCCGCAGCTCGCCAATGGTGTATATAACAATGCCCATACCCTGGCCATGAAATGCGAAGTCGGCTCCAATGGATTGACCGTAACTGACGCGTTATGGGACATCTACCAAGTGGAGGGCTGTGCCAAGCGCTGGACTTTCAATATGGGATTGCCCATGGATGTTCCCTTGAAATACTATAAATTTGATCCCAAATTCGCGGGACTTCCCATCAATATCACCGTGGAATTTTATAACCCCGCCAATCCCTGGGAAGTGAAAGAGAATTATCAGGAAATCATTCTCTTAGGCGGAGGCAAACAGCAGATCGGCTTGCCTGAATGGTTCCACTATCCCACAAACCGACTGGGATATGATTTCGATGAGGGAGACTGGTTCCCGTCCGGCTGGACACTGCCCAAAGGTAAATACGCCCTGTGGCAGGGAGCCGCCAAAGCCCGACAAAAAGACCGTCACGGAGAAAACCCTATGTATGACTTTGGTTTTACGCATGTGGCTCCCTTCGCGATGACTCATAACGGCTCCCAATCCACACGGGATAAACGCGCCATTCTCTTCGGTGACAATGAATGGATCCCGCATGACGGAGCCTCCGGCAAATTCACGGCTGACACCACTGATCCAAAGAACTGGAAACAAGAACCTTTTTATGCCCGTGCGGCGGAATCCTGCATCATCATTCCCGATTTTGAAGCACCTAACTACTTCGTATGGGGCGACTCTCAATACAACGCGTTTGCCAAGATGATCCAAAACACCCGTGACCGGTATGAAGATCTGAAAATCGGCTGCTGGGGAGTTGGTGTAGTAAGATCATCTTTCCGCATCTTTGATAACTTCTATGAAGGTCGTCCGACCGGAGTTGTTGATCTGAATGGAGCCAAATACTGGAAGGATAAATATGCCAGCCGGGAAGCAGCCGCGGCAGATATCCATCCTGTTTTCGGACGCTGTAACCTGAACATGGGAAACCCTTCTGTCTATTGGATCAACAATTCTAAACCATCCCAGCTCTACGCGTTCCTTCAGGAATGGGAACAAGGCAAACTGGCCCGACCGGACATCCTGAACATTCTCTCAACTTGGATCCAGGTCGAGTTTGTGGATGGATACCCACTTTCTCAGCATGGCTTTATTGATTCCAAGGGAAACCGTCGTCAGGAATGGCTGAAACATCAAGTCCCGGCCTCCTCCACTTATGCCCTCTCCCTCTTTGGACACTGTGTCATGGACGGACTCCAATGCTGGGATATTGGTACCTATTACTCTGAAGAACTGGAAGATTATTCCAGCTGGCAAACCGGCGAAGCCTCCGTCAAACGAAACATCAACGGAAAAGAAGTCAACGTCAATTACTATATTAAATATTTTGGATTCTACAACTTCCACGTTCTGGGAATGTGGCAGGCCAGCCAAAATAAAGATATTATCGAAACAACCTCCACCCAATGGGAAATGCCGGAAATCAAAACCTCAGACCATGATGGCACGTGGCGAACCGGCGACAATCGCTACCCCAGCTATGTCAATTACTACAAAGAACCCCTCGTCCGCACAAAACTTTCTGCTGATGGAAATACTTTGCTTGTTATTGCCTGCAATCCCTACAACAAAGGCGTGGAAAACGTTAGTATCCGCCGTCCGGGAGAGACTGAGGAATACCATTTTGAACTGGTGGGAGATTTTCCCATCATTAAACGATTCGCTGTAACTAGCTCAAAAAAGGATATTAAAGAGCAAAACAAAAATAATAATTGATAAAAAATCAAAAAAAATGCCCTTTTTTCAATCTTTTGACTTGCTTCAAGGCTGTAAAAAGTCGAGAATAAAGGGGCGAAGTTAGTCTTTATGTCACAAGTTGATAAGTCTTACGAGTTGGCAAAAGAGCAATATGCTGCTTTTGGTGTAAATACGGACGCTGTCCTGAAAAAACTGGCCACAGTCGCGATCTCCCTCCATTGCTGGCAGGGTGATGATGTCGGTGGTTTTGAAAACAAGGGTGACGCGATCGGCGGCGGTCTGGCTGTAACGGGTAACTATCCCGGCAAAGCCCGTACCCCCGATGAACTGCGCGCGGATGTGGAGAAAGCTTTCTCCCTGATCCCTGGCAAACATCGTCTCAACCTCCATGCCTGCTATATTGATACGGACAAGAAGGTGGAACGCAATGAGATCAGACCTGAGCATTTCAAGAGCTGGATGGACTGGGCCAAAGGATTGAAGATCGGTGTTGATTTCAACCCGACATACTTTGCTCATCCTAAAGCAGCGGACGGCATGACCTTAACAAACCCGAACAAAGGCATCCGTAACTATTGGATCGAACACGGTATTGCTTGCCGTGAGATCGGTGCTGCTTTCGGCAAAAAACTGGGTACCCCCGCGGTGACCAATCAATGGATCCCCGATGGTATGAAGGATTCTCCCGCGGATCGCAAATACTTCCGTGATCTGTTGGTTGAATCTCTGGACAAGGTCTTTGCGAAGAAGATCGATCCGAAGTACAACCTGGATTCCATTGAAGGTAAACTCTTCGGTGTAGGTGTGGAAAGCTTCACCACCGGTTCTCATGAGTTCTATCTGGCTTATGCCGTGAAGAACAACAAACTGGTCACACTCGACAGCGGTCATTATCATCCGACCGAAACGATTTCTGACAAGATCACAAGCATCTTCCCGTTCGTGAAAGAGATCCTGCTGCATGTCAGCCGTGGTGTCCGCTGGGACAGCGATCATGTGGTCATCCTCAATGACGACCTGCAGGCTATCGCGACAGAACTGGTACGTGGCAATTTCCTGAGCCGTACTCACATCGGTCTGGATTATTTCGATGCCAGCATCAATCGTATCGCCGCATGGGTCATCGGTACACGCAATATGCTCAAAGCCCTGATGATCGCGATGCTTGAACCTTCCAAGACACTCTGCCAATATGAGAGAAAAGGTGATTACACCTCTCGTCTGGCTCTGATGGAAGAAATCAAGACTCTCCCCTACGGCGCAGTATGGGATTACTACTGTCAAAGCAAGAATGTCCCTGTCGGCATTGATTGGCTGAAGGAAGTCAAGAAGTACGAAGAGGACGTTCTCTCCAAACGGTAAACATTTTTCTCAAGAGGGAAATTCATCATAGATGGGTTTCCCTCTTTGCCTTAAAGGGGAAGGCATCAAATCCCCAAAACTTTTTAATTTTATTTATTTATGGAATCTATTCTTGCAGTATCTGACCCGGCGGTGAATCCCGCTCTGGGTCTTCTTATTTTTATGCTCGGTGGTTTAGCCGGTGCTGTCTTTTATCTGCCCTTTAAAAAGGTCGCAAAATGGGCATGGGAAAGCTATTGGTTCGTATATGCCCTTTTTGGTTTGGTCATTGTACCCTGGGTGCTGACTTTCATCACAGCGCCTGACGTGATTTCTATTTTAAAAGAAGCTCCCAGTAAAGAACTATCACGCTGCTACATCTTCGGTGCGATGTGGGGTTTCGGCGGACTGACCTGGGGCTTGATGATCCGCTATCTGGGAGTCGGTCTGGGACTGGCTCTGGGCTGCGGTATATGCTCTGCGGCCGGAACACTTCTGCCTCCTATTTTCAAGGGACAGATCGCCAGTTTGACTGCTGATACCAGTGCCTGTGTAGCCCTTCTGGGTGTAGTCATTTCTGTGATCGGCATCGTCCTGATCGGTGGCGCGGGAATTTCCAAAGAAAAGGAACTGCCTGAAGAAGAAAAGAAGAAAGCTGTTGCCGAATACAGCTTTAAGAAAGGCATCATCGCGGCTCTCTTCTCCGGACTGATGAGTGCCGGTATGGCCTTTGGTCTGCAAAGCGGCACGGAAATCGAAAGCATCGCTCTGCTGAAAGGCACCGCAGCCACCTGGAAAGGAATGCCCGTTCTGGTCGTCGTGCTGTTGGGCGGTTTCACTGTAAACGGTATCTGGTGTCTGTGCTTAAACTTCAAAAATAAAACCATTGGTGACTACACTAATTTCAAAGCGCCTCTGATTGGTAACATTATTTTTGCCGGTATTGCTGGTGCTATCTGGGTCATGCAATTTGTCTGCAACAAGACAGGTGAACCTTCCATGGGTGATTTGGCCTATGTCGGCTGGGCAGTGCTGATGGCCTCCTCCATCCTCTTTTCTACCATCCTGGGTATTATCCTGGGTGAATGGAAAGGAACAGGCGGACGCACCAAAACCCTTTTGGCAATCGGTATCACTGTCCTTCTCGGATCTTCTATTATCACCGGCTGGAGCGGTTACCTGAAGAAAGATACAGCCGCAGCTCCTGTTACAACTGAAGAATCCACACTGAACTCTCTGTCAGAAAATTTGACAAAAAGCTCTGACAGTCTCAAAGCCTCTGGTGAAAAGGTTTCATCGGATTTAAAATCCGCTGCTGAAAAATTACAGTCAGCTGCTGAAAGTGTGGCCAATGATGCCAAAGATGCTGCAAAAAACATCTCTGAACAGGCTAAAGCCACTGCAGAAAAAGTTGCTAATGACACCAAGGAAGCCATTGAGAATGTTAAAAATGAAGCCAAAACTGCTGTGGAAGAGCTCAAAGGTAAAAGCAACACAACCGTGATCAAGGTTGATCCTTCATTGACAAATGCACCGGTTCCTCCGGCACCAACATCGGCTCCGGCTCCGGCCTCTGGCCTTTCTTCTGACAGATAATAATTTGATATTGAAAAAATAATATGAATCAAAAAGTTTATTTAGGTGTAGATCTGGGAGCCGAAAGCGGTCGTGTTATCGCAGGTCTGTGGGATGGCGAAAAACTGACATTGGAAGAAATCCATCGCTTTGGCAATGGCCCGGTTCTCTTAGGAAATTCCATTCGTTGGAATGTAATGGGACTTTGGAATGAGATCCAAACCGGCATGACTTTAGCTGCCAAGAAATTTGGAGACAGTATCGTTTCTATTGGCGCGGATACATGGGGTGTGGACTTTGTCCTCTTGAATAAAGATGAAGAAGTTCTGGGAATGCCTTATCACTACCGTGATGCTCGTACCAACAACATCATGGAGGAAGTCTTCAAGATTGTTCCCAAGGCAGATATCTTTGCAGATACGGGCTTGCAGTTCATGCAGTTCAATTCCCTCTATCAACTCTATGCATGGCAAAAACATTCACCCAGCATCCTCAATGCGGCGACCACGTTCTTGATGATGCCGGACTTCCTGCATTGGTGTATGTGCGGCTCCAAAGTGGTTGAATTTACCAACTCCACAACGACTCAGTTTGTCAACGCTATCAAACGCGATTGGAGCAAGGATCTTCTGACTAAACTTGGCATTCCAACCCACTTCCTGCCACAAATCGTAAAACCAGGGACCTGTCTGGGTGATTTGCGACAAGCTTTGGCTGAAAAAACGGGACTTAAAAACGTCAAAGTCGTTGTTCCACCAACACACGATACCGGCGCAGCTGTAGCAGCCATTCCCACTCGCAGAACCGGTTCCGCCAACTGGGCTTATCTCAGCTCCGGCACATGGTCTTTGATGGGTGCAGAAATCCAGAAAGCCTCTCTCACGCCTCAAACACTGGCTTACAACATGACCAATGAAGGTGGTGTGGATGATACCTACCGCCTCCTCAAGAATATCATGGGTATGTGGCTGATCCAGCAGTGCAAGAAATCATTTGAAAACCAAGGTAAGAAGTATTCCTATGCTGAACTGGAACAAATGGCAACCAAAGCGACTCCGCTCCGCTCCATCGTAGATCCGGATGACAGCCGCTTCCTCAACCCGACAGATATGCCCAAAGCCATGCAGGAATACTGCCGTGAGACTAATCAGCCCGTTCCTGAAACGGAAGGCGAACTGATGCGTTGTGCGCGTGAAAGTCTGGCTCTGAAATATCGTGAGACAATGCTTGCCCTGAATGAATTGACAGGCGAAAAGATCGAAGTACTTCACATTGTCGGTGGAGGTTCCAAAGATGTCCTCTTGAATCAGATGACAGCAGACCTCTGTGGGGTACCTGTGATGACCGGACCGGTGGAAGGTACTGTTATTGGCAATCTCCTTACACAGGCCCGTGCGGACGGTGAACTTGCTGGTCTCTCAGAACTGCGTGAAGCAGTTCGTTCTTCCAGCGTAATCCGTACTTTTGAACCAGAAAAATCCTCTAAATGGGAAGCTGGTATCGCTAAATTTGAAGAATTGAAAAAACTCCGTAAATAACAGAGCTTGAAATAAGTCAAAAAGAGGAGCCGTTTGACTCCTCTTTTTTGTTGGAGCTATATTTAAGTCCCTATCTTGTTGACCTGTAAAATTTCTTAGTCTGTTTGAAATCCAGTTTGTAAACACCGTTAGTGGCGTTGGAAATGGTATTCCAATTATGCAAATCCACACTTTCCTGAAGCTCCCCGGTAAAGAGAATGACCCATTCATTTTCAAGAGATCGTTTTATTTCAAGCTGTGGTATCTGCTTTTGCACAGTCAACAACGCGATATTACTTGTTACTTTTCCTGCGTCATTACTAACCTCTACCATATAACTGGTTTCATTATCATCCATATTCACTGAATTGATCGTATAGGAAGAGTAAACAGCCCTGCTTATCTCTACTCCATTCTTGTACCATTGATAAGAAAGCGGATAGCCTCCATCGGCCTTGATACTGAAGGTCACTGTATCCCCCTCTGTAACTGTTTGTGTTGCTGGTTGGACTAATATAACGGGTTTCTCAAAAACATACAAAACAACTACTTCACTTGTAACACTGCCGGCACTATTGCTCACAGTAACCTTATAACTCCCAGCATCGGAAGGTCTCACCCGTGAAATCATATATGTGGAAGTACCTTTCTCAATAACCGTCAGCGGGATATCATCTTTATACCATAAATATTTCAGATCCGTTCCAGTAGCAGACACGCTAAATATAAAACTGTCATCTTCATTGACCAAGTTGCCAACAGGTTGTGTTATTATTTTGGGCTTGATCGTCACCTTTAAAACCGCAATATCACTAGTAACACTCTCCACATCATTCCTAACTGTTACAGAGTAATTTCCAGCATCTGAAGGCTTCACACGGTCAATACGATAAACAGCATTTGTCGCACTTAAAATCGCGCTGCCGTTTTTATACCATTGATACAATAAGTCTGTACCGGAGGCAGTTATACTAAAAAATACTGTGGCATCTTCGTTCACAGTCTGATTTGTCGGCTGCGCAATGATCTTGGGATATTCAACTACCGTTAAAACCGCAGGCAAACTCATCACAGTTCCAGCAGCGTTACTTACTGCAACAGTATAACGTCCAGCATCTTCCAGTTTCACGATATCAATAACAATATTGGTTTCTGTTGCCCCAGGCAAAGCGATCCCATCTTTATACCATTGATAATTTAAGGTATCTGGTTCACTAACAGGAACAAGTGCCACCCTAAAACCGGTTTGAGCATTATACGAGAAAGGTTCACCACAAGATCTTGCGGCTGAACGGCAATCACTGCCATACTTCTGCCAATCCCCGCCACGAATCACTCGATAAGAACCAGACATACACAATGGATCCTCTATTCCTTCGCTGTATGTATCTGTCAAAACACCATACGTTTCATTGATAATACCTCGTGAACAGAAATCTAAACACCATTCTTGCACATTGCCATGCATATCGTAAATACCCCATGCATTCGGTTCTTTCTGTCCTGCAGGATGAACCACGTTGCTGCTATTATAACGATACCAGCCTACTGTATTCATATAAGGACACTCCTTATACTCAGATGTTAGATCATATCCACAGTTAAGTGAAGTCGTTGTTCCTGCCCGACAAGCATATTCCCATTGCGCCTCTGTGGGCAAAGTATATTTATATGAACGAGGAATTCTCCCTTCAAATCGTTCCTGGATCGTAAACTTTTCACAAAAATTAGTCGCATCGCTCCATGAAACTCCATAAACAGGATAACTGTCCCCAATTCCATAAGTTGTTCCATATTCCTTTTTGGCAGGATTAGTATCCATAACGGTTCTATACAACGACTGTGATACCTCCTTTTCCCCAATCAAAAATCCTTGATTCAAAACAACCTGATGACGAGTTTCATCGCTTTTTCTCCCCAGCTCATCGGTATTGCTGCCCATCCAAAAAGTTCCTGGTGGACACCATGCCATTTCAATACTGGGCTCCAACTCACCTTCTAAATTTTTAGCACTCACACTCAGGGTGACACTCTTATTTACAGCAACACTCTGACTCTGTGGATGGGCCGATATAATTGGTTTTGCCAAAACAGTCAGCGCTGCAACGCTGCTTGTCACACTGCCGGCACTATTGCCAATTGTTACAGTATAATTCCCTGAATCATTGATTCCGACATTTTCAATCATGTAGGTTGCATCTGTTGCGTCTTCAATGGCTATACCGTCTTTTTTCCACTGATAAGATACCTGCATTAATTTTATACTGAAATCTTCTTCCGCTTTAGGTTTACTCACCGAAAGCACCTGCACCAGCGCAACTCTGAAACCATGAGTACAAGCACCTTCTTCCTCTGGTTCCCCTCCATAGTAACGATCAGCCGAACGGCATTCTCCGGAATAACTATTCCATGCACCTCCACGCATGATATGATAATCTCCGCTTGTCGATAGAGGGTCTGAAATTCCATCCACGTATGTACTGGTAATAACCCCGGCAGAGTAATCACAACAATCACGGCACCATTCCGCTACATTCCCGTGCATATCATAGATCCACCAATTATTTATTCTTCTTTCTCCAACCGGATGCGACTGATTGTCACTGTTGTCCCAATACCATCCTACCTTATTCATATTGGAACATCTTATTTCATTTGATAAGTTTTTCTCGCTATTGAGAGCTCTGACCGTTCCGGCACGACAAGCATATTCCCATTGGGCTTCTGTCGGCAGCATATACTCATAGCCATCGGGTAACCGACCAGCATCCTTCTCTAAGGCTGTCAGCTTTGCACAAAAATTGGTCGCATCTTTCCATCTTACCCCATAAACAGGATAATTCTCACCGATACCATATTGATGACCAAACTTTTCCACTGAGGATTTATCCCCATAATCGCCGCATATTGGGCCTGTGTCACTTCATATTTTCCAATCCAAAAACCTTTTGACAGAATCACCTGATGCTGAGTTTCATTAGCTCCTCTTCCCAATTCCTCTTCCGGACTTCCCATTTCAAAAATCCCCGGATCACACCAAATCATCTCCAACACAGGAGCTTCTTCTGGATTCACAGCAATGACACTGAAAGTGGCATTTCCACCCAACTCCACAGTTTGGCCATTGGGTTGAGAAACAATCTGAGGAATGGAAGCAGCATACGCTGTCATCGCTGCGAATACGCAGCTTAAAAGCCCAATCATTCCTTTTATATTCATAAAGCTACTCATTTCTATTGTTTATGGAGAAGAACTCTGCAAACGACTCATGCCGTTAAAGAAACAACAAAGTCAATATAGCACGAATCATCTATTCCAAAAAGGAAATTCCTTTCTTCCCTTTAACCATTTTAATGCTATTGGTTCAATATCTTGTTTGGGGCTCATCGTTCGTTTGGGGGAAAATTTTCTTATAGAAAAAGAGGGTATATGGTTGATACTCTTAGGCTTCTCTTTCTCATTAAAGATAACTTCCACCACATCCACACGCCATGGAACTGGTTGATTTACTTTTCGCAAATGTTTTAGATACTCTTTAATCGTATAGTGCAGATGTTTTTGTTTCTCTTGATCAACTGCGCTGGCAGGTCGAATCATTAACAGTTTTCCATCTTGTTCTGTTCGTGTTTTTACTTCCACAAACACAAGCTGATCTCCCAACCGCTCTTTAGCTCTGAAAATCAAATCGATTTCCCCATGCTTCCCCGCAAAATTACTCGCTAAAAACTTCATCCCGTGTTTGCAGAGATAGTGCTTGGCATAGAACTCTCCTTTCATACCAACACGTTTGATTGGAATCGCACGGTTCCACTTCCAGCTGCAGATGATCCAATCCAAAGCCTTCCACATACACTAAAAGAGGTTCAGTTCACCTTGTTCTTCCAAATGAACAAACGTCCGTCTGTGGATCGGACAAAGACCATATTTTTTTAAAGCAGCACGATGTGTTTCTGTTCCATATCCCTTATGCTGCGCAAAACCATATTCAGGCCATTGCTTATCATATTCCATCATAACATGATCACGTTCTACTTTCGCCAAAATACTTGCCGCTGCTATGGAGTAACTTTTAGCATCCCCTTTCACTAAGGCAGTATGCGGATATGTGATTGCTTTGACATCACACCCATCTACCAAAACATGCTGAGGAACGCAACCTTGTTTTACTAATCCTTCTAATGCCAAAAGCATTCCCTGATGAGTCGCTCGTAGGATATTCAGCTGGTCGATTTGCTCTGAACTTAGCATGACGACGGATTTGATAACTTCTGGATGTGCCTGAAGTTCATTATAAAGTCGTTCACGCACAACCTCTGAAAGTTTTTTGGAATCATTCACCTCTCGCAAAGACTCTGGCATTCCTTCTTTTATCCATGCTTTTGGCAGTATGACCGCAGCTACCGTCACAGGCCCTGCTAGCGGGCCCCGTCCCGCTTCATCCACACCGGCAATGGGATACAACTTCTCATCTTCCAGAAGTTTCCGTTCGTAAAGAAACCGATCTTCCTTGATACTCCCCATCTTTGCTATTCTATGACAGAAAGATAGTAATGACTTCCTATCGAAACCGGGTTCACTTCATACGGTGAAGTTACTCCCATTACAGGCACCCAGTTTTGCAGATCATCACTCTCATAAAGATTACCAGTAAAGTTCAGGATCAAACGACCTTCTTCAACAATGTATTCCAAAATCGGTATTGGGGGCTCAGAAGCGACTACTTTCACCATGGCCGCATTACTTGTCACAGTTCCCTCTGAGTTGCTAACCTGCAAAGTGTAGCTTCCCGAATCGTTTACAGACACATTTACAAGCTTTAATTGGGCATCCGTCTCACCGGGTAAAGCAATACCATCTTTATACCACTGATAGCTTAACGGTAACGTTCCCATTACAGTAGTGATCAAAGTCAAACTCCTTCCCTCTTTTATAACATAATCAGCTAACGGAGAAATTGTTGGGGCTCCTGTTTGCCAGATAACTCCATAAAACTGAAATTCGGCCAACTGCACCATTGTTATACTGGAATCCTTCAAAGTTGGGAAGATAACCTTGTAAGACAGATAGGGCGAATCATTCTGAAAACTCATGATGCCACTTCTCGTATAACGGTCTGATGGTAAGCTTATTTCACCTGTTGCGATCAAATTCCAGTTTTCCGCTGTACCAGTACTACCATCCTTACTTTGGATAGCTTCATTCGTGCCATAGATCGC
>JAFZAR010000379.1 GCA_017557085.1 Verrucomicrobiota bacterium
ATGATACGGTAAACCTGGGCATTCTCTCCGCTCTGTTTGAAGTCATTCCCCAGGAAACGCTTTTGCAATGTGTTCGGGAACACGCTCTGGAAGACTGGTGCCGTGTTCTCTGGTTCCTTTATGAATTTCTGACCGGCAAGCGGTTAGAGCTGCCAGATCTGACCGAGGGCGAAGAGGTCCCCGTTTTGGATCCGCGCCTCTTCTATACACTGACTCCGGGAGAATTTATTCCCCGCCAGCGTGTTCTGAACAATCTGACAGGCGATGCCGTTTTCTGTCCGCTGATCCGCCGCACGGATAAGCTGACCGAAATGGAGAAGAAAAACCTTCAGGCCCGCTGCGAAGAGGTCGTCCGATCCTATCCCCCGGCACTGCTGAAACGCGCCCTGACCTATCTGCACAAGAAAGAGACCCGCTCTTCCTTTGAGATCGAACATATCCAGCCCGACACCTCCCGCACCGGAAAATTCGTCACTCTGCTGGAACGCGCGGAACAGACCGACTTCTGCCGCAAGGAACAGCTGATCGAGATCCAAAATCAGGTGGTGGACGAGCGCTTCCGCGACAGCGACTACCGCAAGGATCAGAACTATGTAGGCCAGAGCATTTCCCATCGCCGGGAGATCATCCACTATATCTGCCCCAGACCGGAAGACCTCAACAACCTCATGGAAGGACTGCTGCACACGCATCAGATGATGAAGAACGGCGGCCTGCATCCGGTCATCCACGCCGTGGCGGTGGCTTTTGCTTTCGTTTTCATGCATCCCTTCAATGACGGGAACGGGCGCATCCATCGTTTTCTGATCAACAATATCCTTTCCCAGAGCCACTTCATCCCGGCCGGCATCACCTTCCCCATTTCCGCGGCCATGCTCAAAGACCCGGAGCTGTATGACCGGGCGCTGGAAACCTTCTCCAAACCGCTCATCAAGATCACCCAATACACCCTGGACGCGATGGGGCGCATGACCGTCCACAATGAGACCGCACGCTGGTACCGGTATGTGGATATGACCGCCCAGACCGAGGCGCTGTTTGAATTCATCGCGCGCACGATCGAGGACGAGCTGGTGGAAGAGTTGGATTTCCTCAACCAGTATGACCAAACGAAGGAAAAACTTCAGACCATCGTGGATATGCCCGATCAGCTGGTGGATCTCTTCATCCGCCTGTGCGGACAAAACGGCGGACGGCTCTCCACCAAAAAACGGAAAGACCATTTCAGCTTCCTCTCCGACGAGGAATTGATCCAAATGGAATCCATTGTCCAAGAGGGTTATAGATTCGATCCTTCGCTGTAATTCGGCACTCTTCCCTGTTTTGAGTTGAAAAAGGAGGCCGTCTCGGCTATTCTTAAGGGTGTATATTGTTATGATAGAGAAGATGAAGAGTTTATTGCTGTGTGTGTGCCTGACCTGCGCGTTCAGCCTTCAGGCCGAAGTCGTTCGTTTGTGGGAAGGCGATGCCCCCGGTGCGATGGGCAAAGAAGAGAAAGACATCCCCACTCTGACTATATTCCGTCCAGAGAAACCGAACGGTGCCGCCATGATCCTGACTCCCGGCGGCGGTTATCATCATGTCTCCATGTATGAGGGAACCGGCAACGCGCTTTATCTGAATCAATACGGCATCACGGCTTTTGTCCTGAAATACCGTGTGGATCCCTACCGTCATCCGGCCATGCTCCAGGATGTGCAGCGCGCCATCCGTCTGGTCCGCTATAACGCGGAGAAATGGGG
>JAFZAR010000380.1 GCA_017557085.1 Verrucomicrobiota bacterium
AGAAGTCGTTTGTAATCATTCTTTTTTTTCACCACCTTTCCTAAAGTTACTCATTTTTCCCTTTCATTTTTGAAAGTGTCAAAACGACATCCATAGGCCAGGAAGTGTGATGAAAACAAAAGACCCCAGCACCGGGCTTTCATCCACAACGGATTGATTTTACATCATTTGTTTTCCGTTATCAAATTTTTCTTCTGGTGGTTTTACTATGGTCATTTCCTCCGGTTGGAGTGACGGCTTGACATAGGGAAACAGAGTTTTAGAATGATGGCAGTGTTGGAGTATGAAAGCACTCGTAAAGGCAAAAGCTGAAAGAGGTCTCTGGCTTCAGGACGTTCCGGAACCCAAAATCAGCATCAATGACGTCCTTATCAAAGTTCACAAGACCGGTATCTGCGGAACCGATCTGCATATTTACCGCTGGGATGAATGGTCTCAGAAGACGGTACCCGTTCCTCTGACGATCGGTCATGAATTTGTTGGTGAAATCGTGGAAGTCGGTTCAAACGTAAAAGACTTCCATGTGGGGGATATCGTTTCCGGTGAGGGACATGTGGTCTGCGGACGCTGCCGCAACTGTATGGCCGGCCGCCGTCATCTTTGTCCGGATACCAAGGGAGTCGGAGTGAACCGCAATGGTGCTTTTGCAGAATATCTGGCTCTGCCGCAAACAAATGTCTGGCTGCAGCATAAGGGCATCAGCGAGGATATCGCCAGTATTTTCGATCCGTTCGGCAACGCGGTGCATACGGCGCTTTCTTTCCCGGTGCTGGGTGAGGACGTTCTGGTGACCGGCGCGGGTCCGATCGGCATCATGGCCGCGGCTGTGGTAAAACACGCCGGAGCCCGTTTTGTGGTGATCACGGATGTGAATGATTACCGTCTGGAACTGGCCAAAAAGCTGGGCGTGGATGTGGCTTTGAACACTAAGGAACGCTCTATCAAGGATCTGCAGAAGGAACTCGGTATGAGCGAGGGGTTTGATGTCGGTCTGGAAATGAGCGGCAATCCTCATGCCTTCCAGGATATGCTGGACAATATGTGCCACGGCGGCAAGATCGCCATGCTGGGCATTCCGGCGGCCCCGTCGCTGATGGACTGGACTAAGGTGATCTTTAACATGCTGACAGTCAAAGGTATCTATGGCCGTGAGATGTATGAGACCTGGTACAAGATGACTGTGATGATCCAGAGCGGTCTGAACATCGAGCCGATCATTACGCATCGCTACCATTACACAGAGTTTGAAAAGGGCTTTGAGGCAATGGAAAGCGGCCGTTCCGGCAAGGTGGTCCTGAGCTGGGTTTAGTCCTTTATTTTAAGAACATAAAAGAGAGAATTGGGAAGAAAAGTCCTCAATTCTCTCTTTTTTTAGCGCGGAAGGAGAGGGAAGTTGCCGTTTTGCCTTGAAAAAACCTTTCTGACACTGCAAATTAAAGAGCGTTAGTTCGCAAGCGCGCGGGAGAGCTTTGAGTGTCGGCGCGGATGAGAGACTTTTTATTATGCAGGAATTGATCGCAGGCTTACTAGATTGGTATAAAGGAACTTTAGATTCAGGGGGATATATGTTGATCGGGCTTCTGATGGCGATGGAAAGCACGGTCGTGCCTATCCCCAGCGAGCTGATCATTCCTCCGGCGGCGATGATGGTCAAGGCAGGACGTTTTTCGATGATGGGGATCACACTGGCCGGAGGGCTGGGATCCTGGATCGGGGCATCCATCATGTACTGGGCGGCGCGGCTGGCGGGCAGACCTTTGATCCTCAAGTACGGCAAATACATTTTGATCCCGCAAGCGAAAGTGGTTTTGGCGGAGAAATGGGCACAGCAGTTTGGTCCGATCGGGGTTTTCTTCTCACGTTTGCTTCCCGTGGTGCGGCATTTGATCGGGATCCCGGCCGGTATCGTGAGGATGGATTTTACCCGGTATTCGCTTTATACGCTGGTGGGATCTGTTTTGTGGACAGGTGTTTTGTGCTGGATCGGCGTAAAAGCCGGCGAGGATGAAGCCCTGATGCAGGGAGAACTGCACCGTGTAACGATTTGGGCCTTGGGTGCGTTCGTTATTTTGGGCGCGATGTATTACTTCCTTGTCCATCGTCAGATCCAAAAAGTTAAACCCGAAGAAAATAAAGAAAAAGAGGAGTGATCTTATGAGAAAACTTACCCCACAGGAGCTTAGAGAGCAGTTTGATCAGGATGTGGAGCGTTTTTCCAATATCCAGGCCGGACAGAATTCGATCATGGATTCGGTGCTGGTTTCGGATTTGATGGAGAAGGCGATCAAGGCGATGACCCCGCAGGCGCGGACGGCTTGTGATATCGGGTGCGGCGCGGGGAATTATGCTTTGCGTGTTCTGAGGCAGTTCCCGGAGATCGAGCTGACTTTGATAGACCTGAGCCCCAATATGCTGGATCGAGCAGTGCAGAGGATCACGGAGCAAAAGGGTAAGATCAAAGCAAGGATCGAGGGGGATATCCGCGATGTGGCTTTGGAGCCGGAGTCTTTTGACGTGATGACCGCGGCGGCAGTGCTGCATCATCTGCGTTCACGTCAGGAGTGGGATGGGGTCATGCGGAAAATATACCGGGCCTTGAAACCGGGTGGAATGTTCTGGCTGTGGGATCTGGTAAAGTATGATGATCCCCGGATGCAGGCGATACAGTATGAGCGTTACGCGGATTATTTGATCGAGCATGAGGGGGCGGAGTTCCAGAAGATGATTTTTGAGCGGGTAGAGCAGAGTGATACTCCGGAGAATACGGCTTTTATTTTCCAGAAAATGCTGGAGGTCGGCTTCAAAGAAGTGGATATTTTCCACAAAAACGCGCTTTTCTGCGGGATGTACGGGAAAAAGTGATGTCTGGGAGACGCATACTCATTATAGGGAAGAACGGGCAGGTCGGCTTTGAGCTGAGACGTTCCGTCGCGTCCCTGGGTGATGTGACCGCGACCGGTTCCGATGAGCTGGATCTGACGCGGGAAGAGTCTATTCATGCGGTTCTGGATCGGATCAAGCCGGATGTCATCATCAACGCGGCCGGGCATACGGCGGTGGATAAAGCCGAGGAGGATAAAGAGAACGCGGAGAAACTGAACGCGGAGGCTCCGGCCGTTCTGGCGCGGTATTCAGAGCGTAACGGTGCTTTGCTGGTGCATTATTCCACGGATTATGTTTTTGACGGTACACAGAAGAGACCTTATCTGGAAACGGATCCCGCCGCGCCACTG
>JAFZAR010000381.1 GCA_017557085.1 Verrucomicrobiota bacterium
AAAAGTAATCGAATCGCCTGACGGGCAATCCTTCTCTTTCCTCCTGACCGAGTCCGCAGAGCGCCGTTGTGGCGAGGATTTCGACAGAATGACCCGCCTCCTTCAACTTCAGGGACGAATTCCAGACAGCTGTCTCCGTTCCGCCCCATTCATCGAAGGCGATTCTCCGCATCACGTTCGCTATTCTCATACTTCGGCGTTTAAAATCTCAAAAAAGCTCACCTAAAACCGGTTGTAGCTGACGATCTCCTCGCTTGGACGATACTGAGTGTGCCGGGGAGAAGGTTCAGCATCCGGCGCGGGATAGCCCATGACCAGCAGGGCGACTTCCACGATATTCTCAGGGATGTTGAATTCACTGCGCATAGCCTTCGGATCAAAAGACATGACCCATGTGGAACCGACACCCAGGGCGGCTGCCTGAAGCATGAGATGTGTGGTCACGATGCTGGCATCTACTTCGCCGCTGGGTTTTTCGTCCGCACCCCGTTTCCAGCAGAGATTCTTATCATAGCAGACCAGCATCGCGGCCGGCGCGTTGAAAAAGGAACGGGTACACCGGCTGAGTTTTTCCAGAGCCTCCCGGCTGTTGATGACCAGGATCTTCTGAGGCTGGAAATTGCAGGCGGTCGGTGCCAAATGACCCGCCTTCAGGATTTGATCTAAAATCTCCTGCTCGATGGGACGATCCGCGAATTTGCGCACAGAATAACGCCCTGCCGCCAGTTCCAAAAAGTTTTTATAATGATTCATTTGTCAGCTTTCTGTTATCTCGTCTAACCGCTTTCAGGATAGAGAATCACCCCGCCTCCGTCAAACAGAAAACAAGCCAACTCTATTGACATTTACAGTCTGAAAATGTTACAAGCCTTGTGTCCGCAGGTCACAGATCCCTGCTCTTGATAGAATATGAACGCTTATAAATATTTCCTCGCCCTTGTCCTGACAGCTCTGCTGAGCGGCTGCTGTTCCTCGACCTCAACGTGCAGTACCGCCTCAAAGAAAACAGACGCTCCCCGCATCGTCAACATTATCAACTTTATCCGGCAGACGGAACCCCGCAGCGATGAAGATACGGATGAAGTCCTCTACCAGACAACAGCTGAACAGGTCAAAATCATGACACGGTACGACTTAAAGGGAACTTTTCTGCTGCAGTACGACGCTCTGATCAATCCCCAGTACCAAAGCCTGATGAAACAGGAGCTGGTCCGCGGCTCGGAAGTCGGTGCCTGGTGGGAAATCACTCAGCCGCATGTGGAAGCGATCGGCCTCAAATGGCGCGGACGTTATCCTTGGGACTGGCATGCCAACGTCGGCTTCGCCACCGGATACACCCCGAAAGAACGGGAGATGCTGGTGGACGAATATATGCGCAAGTTCAAGGAAATCTTCGGGTTTTACCCGTCCTCCGTGGGTTCCTGGTTCATTGACGCTCATTCTCTGGCCTATATGAGCGACAAGTACCACATCATTGCCTCCTGCACCTGCAAAGACCAAATCGGGACAGACGGTTACACCATGTGGGGCGGCTACTGGGGAGGCGGTTACTATGCCAGCCGCAAAAACGCTTACATGCCGGCTCAGACCCGCGAGGGACAGATTCCGGTTCCTATTTTCAGGATGCTGGGCAGCGATCCCATCTATCAGTATGAAAGCGGCTTAGGCGGTCAGACACAAGGCGTAGTCTCCCTGGAGCCGGTGTACTGGGAAGGCGGCGGTTCTCAGGAGTGGGTGAACTGGTTCTTTGAGAAGATGTTCGATGATCCCTGTCTGGGATTTACCTACACTCAGGCCGGGCAGGAAAACTCCTTCACTTGGAAACGGATGAAACAAGGCTATGAAATACAGATGCCCACTCTGGCCAAACTGAAAGCCGAAGGCAAGATCCGGATAGAAACCCTGGCCGAAAGCGGTGCTTGGTTCCGGAAACAGTATCCCCTCAATCCGGCTACCGCCCAGAGCGCCCTGACCGACCACAAGAATCAGGAAAAGAAGACTGTTTGGTTCAACAGCCGTTTCTACCGCGCTAATCTCCTTTGGGAAGGTACAAACCTGACCATTCGGGACATCCACCTTTTCAATGAGGATTTTGCCTCCGATTACATTGACAAAGCCGGAACCTCTACCCAGTGCATCTACACCACCCTGCCGTTCGTGGATGGTTTCGTGTGGAGCTCTGCGGAGAAGCGCGCGGGACTGCGTCTTTATAAAGTAACAGCTGACGGCAAACGCTCTCTTATCCAAGGGAAAGCACCGGTTATCACCTCCGGGAATAAAACGCTCCAAGTAGAATGGCAGACTCTGGATGAACAGGCAATCTTTGCATTCACCTTTACCGAAGGAGAAATGACCGTTGCCTGCAAATCAAAAGATACTTCTTTCCAATGGGATATGGAATTGACAACAGCTCCGGCGGCTCCCCTGCCGTTCCTGCATATCGATTCCCAAACGATCCAGGCTCTTTACAAAGATTTCACTTATCAAATCACTTGTAAACAAGGAACTTGTGTAGATACCAGAAAACCCGGCCAGGAAAGCGTGCTGCGGCTGGAGCCGAAAAATCAGACAGTCACTCTGGGATTCAAAACAAAGTAGATCCTTCTGTTCGTGCGTGTTACAGCCCTCATAGAAAACACGGCTCTCTCGCCTGAATTTGTTTGTGAACACGGGCTGAGCCTTCTGCTGGAAACAGCGAACAGCGTTATCCTTTTTGATGCAGGCAAAAGCGATTCTTTTCTGCTGAATGCCAATCGGTTGGGTATAGATTTACAGAAAGTGGATCTGGCCATCCTTTCCCATGGTCACAATGATCACAGCGGTGGGATGGAAGCGTTCCTCAAGCTCAATACCCATGCCCCGCTCTACCTGAGAGAAACAGCGCTGGACACGCATTTGTCCTTGAAACCAGGCGGGGTAGCATCCATCAGCGTGGATATTTCTCCTGAACTCCTTAAGACAGAGCGGATCCACTTCACCAGCGGAAAAGAGCGGATAGGTGAGAATCTTCTGCTGTTCACTTCTTCGATCGGGAAAGGATCTACAGCAGATTCTAATCAAACACTTTATATACTAAGGAATGATCGTGTCGTTGCCGATCCCTTTCTGCACGAGCAAAATCTGATCCTGACAGAGGGAAATAAGAAGACCCTGATCACGGGCTGCGCTCACCGGGGCATCGTCAACATTCTGGCACGCGCGGTCGAACTGGCCGGACAGCCGATGGATACGGTCATTGGTGGATTCCATCTTTCCAGTCCTTCGCTGGGAACGACGGAGCCGGATTGGATTTTGCGCAAAATTGCTTCCGCCCTGCTGGAATACCCTGAAACTCAATACTATACCTGTCACTGCACCGGTCTGGCGGCTTTTCAGAAACTGCAAGAATTCATGCCGGGTCGCCTGCGGTATCTCCACTCCGGAGAGCAAATCCTTGTATAACAGAAACTACTGGATCTCCATCACCCGGTACAGCCGCAACGGAGCCGGGATGCCGCCCGGAACGATCGTCAGCATCGGATGCGAAGGTGTTTTGGGGCTGCCTTTATCGACCCAGAAAACAAGATTGCTGGCCGCCTTGACTCGCGGCACCGATGGAAGCCAATGGACGCCATCGTCCGAAAACTGGATCTCATAGACCTTATCCACCACAGCATCAAAGGAAAGCACGACCCCTACATTCGACCATCCGCCCATGCCGTAAGGACTGAGCGGCTGCGACCAGTCCTGCGGTGTATTCATCTTTGTGGGCAGATCCACACTGTAATACCCTACCCCCAGCGGCTGGATCTCCATGATCGTGCGGACGGGCTTCATGGGTTCCGAACTCAAAACAGGCTTTTCCGCCTGGACCGGCTGAAAGGCAAAATGAGGTTCTTCCTCCAGTTCTTCACTTTCGTCAGGAAAATCGGTCTTGTACTCTACTACGAATTTGACCATCCCGCCGTTAGCAGCCACGATATAATTGTGGATCAGCTCGTAGTAACCATTATTGACCACGGACGCGTTATAGACGATCCCGCCCTTTACATTGCTGACCAGCAGCTTAACGGCGCTCCAGTTTGTGGTGGTGTTATTGACGACCAGAACGACCTGTTCCAAGAGGCCGCTCTGATAATTCAGCACCATCGGCCCTGCGCTGCCGTAGCTTTCTTTGTAAATGGAAAAGGAATCGCTGGGTTTGGATCCTAACTTGTAGTCGGAAAACAGATTATCATAAGAGGGACTCATGTAGTTCAGATCCTCGGCGAATCCCGGAACAACGGTACACAACCAAATGAATGCCGTTGCGATCCAAACCCATTGCAGTTTGTTCCAAAGGAGTCTGTCTAAACCGAAAACTCTGTTATGACTGTTGAAGCGCATCTTGCGTTTCCGAACATATCTGTTTTGGCAAAATAGTCACTGCGCGAACATATTGCCCGCACAGTGACTAATTCGTTATAGCTTTCCATGAATCGCTTCATGGAAAGCTCGTTAATCAAGACTGATTACTTGACTTGAACCACTCTGTAGTAGCGGTTGGAGGCCTTGCCGTCCACCACCGGGTGAGATGAGGTCTTAGGAGCACCTTTATCAACCCAGTATGTGGTCGTTCCAGTCGCCGTGATCTGCGGCACCACAGGAGTCCACGGACCAGCTGCGCTATCAGAGAATTGGATCTCATAGACGGCGCCCTTGGTCGTGCCGTTGATTTCGAGGACGAAGCCAACGTTCACCCATGCAGCCCAGCCGTATTTCTCACGGTATCTGAGACCGATCCAGTCTTCAGGATGACCTTCACCGTTCAGATCGAACGTCCAGTCTTCCTTATCATAGCCATTGGAAGGACCATAGGTCTTCACGTCCATGATGTACGGATAGATGATCGTGCTCGGAGTCTGGTCGGCGACCACAACGGAACCAGTAGCCGGTGTGCGGACCTGGATCTGATCATCATTGACACCAGCGACGATCGGAGTGAAGCTGAAGTCAGGATAATCTTTCAGGCCGTTGCCGGACTTGATCTGGTATTCAAGGACGAACGCAACCACTTCACCATCCACAACCGGATAGTTGTGCTGGATCATGTAGCCAGTCTTGGTCGTGCTTGTCGCATTGACGATGGCACCACCCTTGACGTTGTTCGCGAAGAGCTGGATACCTTCCCAGTTGTAACCGGAATCGTTCTTCACCAGAACGAGCTGTTCAAACAGACCCGTCACCTCGTAGTTCTTCGGCAGCGGACCGTCTTCCAGACACCAGATATCATTGAAGATAGCCAGTGTACCGTTCCAACGGATGATGTTGTAGTTGTCAGCCTGAGCGCCGTAAGGAGTGATCTCGTATGTACCGAGATCCAGTTCCTGGAAGCGGTTCTTGAGTCTCGTTCTCGGCTTGCTGATCAGAACGCTCTCATTCTCACCATTGACAAAGTAACCTTCAAGTTTGCCGGTCACTTCGTTGGTTCTGCCGTAGTAGTACTTCAGACCCAGAGAATTCTGGATGATAGTCTCATCCTGGCAGGCGATGAGAGATTTGATCTTGCTCAGTCCGATAGGCTGATCCGTGTAAGCGGTGATGTAGAGATCCACCGGCAGGACACGGTAGTAGTCACCCAGTATCGCGGTGTAAGCCTGAGCGGAGTTGTTGGCATTGTGTGTCAACACTGTATCGCTGACGGCGTTGGTGATCTTCACGTTGTTGCCTCTGAAGGAACCCCAGTAGACCATGACGTCATAGTTGCCCACAGGAGCAACACGGTCCTTAGCGGCACACTTGAATGTCGGAGTACCAGTGAAGTAATCCGCGAATGTGGAATACGGTTCCCACTTGCCATTGTAATAGAACCAGAGGTCAGTCTTATCCCAGACGGTCTTCTTACCGTACTGAGTATGAGTCATATCATCAATGGCTTCGTAGTTCATTTCACCATAGTAACGTTCCGCACCAGCCAGACCAACAGCCAGTTCAAGGGCTGTGATCTTCTGATCGATGACGTAAGTCACGCTGTAGTTTTCGATACCCTTCGCAGTCGCGAACGGAGTCGTGATCGTGGAGGTCTTCGGATAGCTGTAGGTTCCGATATCGGCCTTGGCGGTCGTAGCGTCACCAGCTGTCAGATAGTCACCAGCGATCAGACCGGTTGTGGTCGCGATCGTGTAAGGTGAAACCAGAACTGTGGCATCATAGATCTTCTGATCGTTGATCGTGATGACCAGCGGAGCAGCAGTGATCTTCTGATTGATGACATAAGTTACAGTGTAGTTGCTGATACCCAGAGCCGTATTGAACGGAGTGGTGATGCTGGAGCTTGTCGGATAGCTGTAGCTGCCAACCTTTTCACTGCTTGTCGTAGCGGCACCAGCTGTCAGTGTATCACCGGAGATCAGACCCTTGGCTGTCGCGATCGCGTAGCTGGAGGTCAGCGGAGCACCATCATACACCTTGGTGTCGTTGATCGTGATGGTCAACGGAGCCGGGGTGATGTTCTGAGTGATCACGTAGGTCACTGTGTAGTTGCTAATACCTTTAGCGGTGTCGAACGGAGTCGAGATCGTAGAGGTAGCAGGATAGTTGTATGTACCAATGTCAGCGCTGCTTGTTGTGGCAGCACCAGCGGTCAGCTTATCACCTGCCATCAGACCCGTGGCTGTCGCCTTGGTGTAGCTGGAGGTCAGTGTCGTTCCATCATACGCCTTGGTGTCGTTGATCGTGATGGTCAACGGAGCCGGAGTGATCGTCTGGTTGATGATATAGGTCACTGTGTAGTTGCTGATACCCATTGCGGTCGCGAACGGTGTCGTGATCGTAGAGGTGGTCGGATAGCTGTAAGAACCCACAGCGGAACCTGTGCTTGTCGCAGCACCAGCTGTCAGTTTGTCACCGCTCATCAGACCGGTCACAGTCGCCTTGGTGTAGCTGGAGACCAGCGGAGTTCCGTCATAGACCTTGGTGTCATTGATCGTGATGACCAGACCCGCAGGTGTGATATCCTGGGTAATGACATAAGTCACAGTATAGTTATTGATACCTTTGGCGGTCGCGAACGGTGTCGTGATCGTAGAGGTAGCAGGATAGTTATATGTGCCAATGTCAGCCTTGGTCGTTGTCGCCGCACCGGCTGTCAGAGAGTCACCAGCGATCAGGCCTGTGGCTGTCGCAATGGTGTAGCTGCTGGTCAGAGCGGTTCCGTCATACACCTTGGTGTCGTTGATCGTGATGGCCAACGGAGCCTTGGTGATGGACTGATTGATCACATAGGTCACTGTGTAGTTATTGATGCCCTTAGCGGTCGCGAACGGAATCGTGATCGTAGAGCTGCCAGGATATGTGTAGCTGCCGACCTTTTCGCTGCTTGTTGTGGCAGCACCGGCTGTCAGATAGTCACCAGCCATCAGACCGGAAGCGGTCGCGATCGCGTAGCTGCTGGTCAGTGTCGTGCCATCGTACACCTTGGTGTCGTTGATCGTAATGGTCAACGGAGCCGGAGTGATCGTCTGTTTGATCACATAGGTCACTGTGTAGTTGCTGATACCTTTAGCA
>JAFZAR010000382.1 GCA_017557085.1 Verrucomicrobiota bacterium
CACCATTGTGGACGCGAATCACAGTGTGGAGGTGGTTCACGCCATTCTCAAGAAAGAGGTCCAGAAGCTGCTCTCCAACAAAAAAACAACCCATAACTGATCATGCGGAAGTATTACCTGGGGATCGATCTGGGAGGATCCAAGATACTGGCCGGGCTGTTCGATGAGGAACTGAACCTGGTCGGACGCAATAAAATGCGCACAAAACCCGAACGCGGCTTTGCTTCGGTGGTCGAGAGGATCGCCCGCTGCGCTTCGGATTTAGTGGATGATTTCGATATTGAGAAAGAGTCTATTGTCTGTTTGGGGATCGGGACTCCGGGTTCGATCGATGCCAATGGCAATGTTATCTTTGCCGGGAATCTGGACTGGAAGGACGTACCTCTCAAAAAACAGATGGAAAAGGTCATGCAGGTCCCTGTGTCTGTGGAGAATGACTGCAATGTGGCTACTCTGGGCATCTATCACCATGAATTGAAAGCCAAGCCGGTGAACATGGTCGGCATCTTTCTGGGAACGGGAGTCGGTGCCGGTCTGATCCTGAACCGTCAGCTCTACCGCGGGACGAATCTGATTGCCGGGGAGATCGGTCATACGGTGCTGGATGTGAACGGGGAGCAGTGCAACTGCGGCAACCGCGGCTGTTTCGAGCTGTTTGCCAGCCGAAGCTCCATTTTCCGCAAGATCGGCGAAGCCATCAAAAACGGCGAGGAAACTCAGCTGGCGGATAAGAAGCTGGAAAATCTGCGCAGCGGCGATCTGGAAAAGGCGATCCGCCGCGGGGATAAGTGTGTGGCACGACTCGTTGACGAGGCGGCCCATTATACCGGGATCGCCGTGGCCAATGTGGTCAACCTGCTCAATCCGGATGTCGTCGTTCTGGGTGGCGGTGTCATCGATGCTTTGGAAGATCAGATGATGCCCGTCATCGACAAAGTAGCCCATGAATACGCGTTTCCGGGGATCCCGCCGACATTCCAAGTGGTCGCCACCAAGCTGGGTGACAACGCCGGCATCACCGGCGCGGCCGTTCTGGCCAAAGGAATTTAGTGATCTGCTGACAGGGGAGCGGTCTGCCGGGTGTTTCCCTGAAGGATGCCCAGGACGATCAGCGCGTAAAAGGTGTGTTCCAGGTCAGAGCGTTTATCCACGATATGACCGCAGAAACCGCCGTCTCCGCTCCAGAGTGATCCGATGAAGTCCAGCGTATTCTGTCTCCATTCCTCGCTGTAGCCCAGTCCCAGCAGGTCCATTGCCATCAGCGCGGTCGCTGTGGAGGTCAGATCCGGTATGACGGAAAGCTCGTTGACTTTCAGACCGCCTTTCTCGTGCATTTGTTTGAGTATCCACTGACCGGCCTCCTGAGCCGGATCGTTCAGTCCGTAGCGGTGGAGCAGGGTGATGACCGCCGCGGTCACAGAGGTGACACCGATCCGCAGTCCCCGATGGTTGGCGTAACCGCCCCAGCGGGTCTTCATTTCCTGAATAATGAAAGTGACATCTTCTTGAGGTGGCAGTTTGCATCCGTGTTCATCCAGTGCCATCACGGCCAGAAAGGTTTCAAAGATAGTGCCGCGCTGGCGGCCGATGCCTTTATTGAATCCGCCTTCCTCTGCCAGAAAGGGTTCCAGTATCTTCTCCAGCACGGGACCGGGGAAAGGGTCTTTCACAGCACCATTGGTGGCAAATTCCAGCATTTTCCAGCAGCGCACCAGACAGAGCAGATGCACCAGATCCAGTTCTTCCCCCTCTTCATAACGGGCCAGAAAATCACGTGTCTGCTCCCAGTTTGCAGGGATCTTCAATGCGGTGGCACAGTACAGACCGAAGGTGGTGTAGTACAGATCGGCGCTGCTGCCGTGACCCCGGAAGCCGCCGTAAGGATGGAGTGACTTGGTGATGAACCGGCGGATCTCATCCAGACTTTCATCAGGAAGACTTTTGATGCCGGCCAGCAGGTAGGTGGAAAGACGGTTGTTGAAAAGTTTCTTTGGATCCATATCGTTTGAAAGTGTTAGATTTTGCCGGAGAGGATGACTCTGCGGATCCAGTCCAGAGCGAATTGCGAGACAGCCATTTTAAAGGCTTCCCGGTCATAGTTGTAAACCTGTTTCCGGGCTTCGGTCTTTTGCGCGGTGGACAGTCCGATATAGACCGTGCCTACCGGTTTTTCGGGCGTTCCTCCGCCGGGACCGGCGATACCGGTTGCCGAGACCGCGTAATCCGTTCCCATGCGCTGGCGCAGACCTTCTGCCATCTCGCGGGCAGTCTGTTCGCTGACGGCTCCGTACTGCCGGAGCGTTTCGGGATTGACTCCCAGCAGGTTTATTTTCGCTTCGTTGGAATAGGTCACACAGCTGCCCATGAAGATTTCGGACGCGCCGGGGACATTTGTGACCCGATGCGCGATAAAGCCGCCGGTGCAGCTCTCCGCGGTGCTCAGGGTCTGATGCCGTTCGCTCAAGAGGCGCACAACGGTCTGTTCCAGTTTGTCGCTGCCGGTGCCGAAGATGATCTCTCCCAGCGTAACGCGTGAGATCGTTTCGGCCTGATCTACGATCTTCCGGGCCTGGCTGCCGCGGGCACTCAGGCGCAGTTCCACCTCGCCCACACGGGCACAGTAACCGATCTCTAATCCCTGACGGACCAGTTCCTCCAGCGCGGGAGCCACCTGCCGTTCGATGGTGGACTCGCCGGTGCAGGCGGTCTTCAGTGTCAGACTGACATAATCTTCAGCCGGAGGCATTTTCTCGCGCAGCAGCGGGATCACCCGTTCCGTGAACATGGGATGGAGTTCCCGCGGCGGTCCCGGTAGCAGGATCAGGACGGCTTTTCCCGTCTCTGAACGGAAGGGATTCTGTTCCAGCTCGATCAGCAGTCCCGGCGCGGTGCCGTAGTCATTGGGGATGACGAGAGCGCCTTCCGGGTACTGGGCCTGGATCTCGCAGTGGAAGGGGACAGCCGTGCCCCGTTTGGCGAAAAATGCACGGATGCGTTCCAGTGTGGAGTCATCCACCAGCAGACGGCGGCCAAACAGCTGCGCGATCAGCGGTCGAGTCAGGTCGTCAGTAGTCGGCCCCAGACCGCCGGTCACGATCACCGTATCCGAGTGGCTCAGAGCGTCTTTGACCGCGTTGACGATCGAGGGACCGTCATCATTGACAGTCACCTGACGCGAAACGGTATATCCCAGAGAATCCAGCTGTGC
>JAFZAR010000383.1 GCA_017557085.1 Verrucomicrobiota bacterium
GAACCTTGTCATAACAACAAAGAACGAGTCAACTTCTCCTTATTTGCGCAAGAGCATCAAACGCTCTACATATTTGCCTAAAATATCCGTTTCCAGGTTCACGTAAGAGCCAACTTTCCGCTCTTTCAATGCCGTGACCTCGATCGTGTGGGGAATGATCCATATCCTGAAAGTTTTTTCATTCACGGCGGCAACCGTCAGACTAATCCCGTCCACCGCGATACTCCCCTTGAACACAAGATACTTCATCAACTCTTCGGGCGGTTCGATATCCAGCATCCAGTCCTTGCCCTGCTGCTCCCAGTGGACGATCTTTCCCAGACCATCTACATGACCTGTCACAAAATGACCTCCCAGCTCCGCTCCGGCTCTCAAGGGACGTTCCAGATTCACCAGCGAACCCGGCTGGACATACTGCAGATTCGTCCGCACCCAGGTCTCTTTGAGAAGATCGAACCACAGCCAGCGTTCACCATTATTTTGACTTTCTTTGACCAGTGTCAAACAACAGCCGTTCACAGCCAAACTGCCGCCGATTTGGATCTCCTGACCGCATACATTCGCCGTCAGAGCCAGCTCATAAGATTTCTGGCCTTCTCTGACTTCCTTTACGATGCCGGTCTCCTCAACGATACCCGTAAACATGCGGATATTTTATCCCTAAAAAGGGAACGCGTAAACCGGAAATATCGTTCCGGACCGATTATTGGATATACCCGGACAGGACACAGCCTAATATGATCCCGCCCACAACAATACGATACCAGCCGAAACCAACGAAATTATGGGACTGGACATACCTCAGCAGCCACTTGACCGCCACAAATGCTGTCACCGCCGAAACGATCAATCCCACGATCAGCAGCCCCCAGGGCTGATGGAACCCGGTGTCGTGCAGACACTCCGCGAACTCCAAACCGCCGGCGGAAACCAATGTGGGGATACCCAGAATGAAAGAAAACTCTGTGGCGGATCTGCGGCTGGCTCCCAAGGCCAAAGCCAGCAGGATCGTTGTACCGCTGCGGCTGGCTCCCGGAAAGACCGCCGCGATCAACTGGGCAATACCGATCGCGATAACGATATGCCATGGAAGCAGATCACTCAGTTTTTTATCCCGGACCCAATACTCCACGCCCAGGATCACAAAACCACCGATAAAAGTCGCCCAGGCCACCGGAGCCGCCTCATCGGGCAGGCACAATCCGCTCTTTTTCAAGATCAAACCGCCGGCTCCCGTAATGAAAAAAGCCACGATCAGCTTCAATAGATAATCCCGCACATCGGGTTTCTTCCACTCCAGAAGCAACTGCTTGCACCGATTGTAAAAAACAACAATCACCGCCAGCACCGCGCCACTCTGTATGACCACATCGAACATCTTGAGCTGTTCAGTGGAAAAACCCTGGATCTTAGGCAGAAACGCCTGTGCCATCAGCAGATGACCTGTGGAAGAAATAGGAAGGAACTCTGTGATTCCCTCAATGATACCTAAAATAATAACAACTAACCAATCCATAGCTACTTATATATAATAACAAGACAATACGGGAGCCTCTTGTGAGACTCCCGCTTGTCAAAATATCTCTTTAACTAAAAGGTCCAAAGACTTATTCAGACTCTGCAGGTTCCTCAGCCGGAGCTTGTTTCGCACCTCCGTCCTGATGAATCTCCACATTCAGATTGTAATTGGTCTTGGACTGTCCGCGGACTGCGCGGTCATTGCTGAAGACCATGCGCTCACCGCCTTTGCGGAATCCATAGATGCCCTTGCGGACGATATCCAAGCGTCCGGACACACTGGTCTCCTGTTTCAGACGGCGTACCTGTTCCGTCAGGAAATCAATACTGTTCAGCTGGCGTTCCAATTCCGCTTTCTCGGTCTGGAGCCGTTTCAGTTCAGCAATCAAAAACTCACGATTCTTTTCAGAAACATTAAGTTTTCCGCTGGTATCACTTAACTCGCCTTCCAACTTCTTGATAGACTCATCCAGCGCCGCCAGACGAGAGATCAAATCACTCTTTTCGTTATTTAATCCACTGATCTGCTGGTCTTTCTGGGCAATCGTATCTTCTGCGTTCTTCGCTGCGACAGCCGCGTCCGCCTCCGTTTTGTTCAAACGGGCAGTCGTCTGGGCCAGCTCATTGGAAAGCTTTGCATTCTCGGCATGAACGACCTGCAACTCACTCTGAAGCTTCTGCACTTTGGAGTTCAAGGTCATGTTCTGATCCGCGTAATCATTCAACTGACTGCTTAATTTCGCTTTTTCCTCATTCAAATTGTTGATCTTGAATTGGTCATCCTTATAGGTCGAGTAGTATAACCCGCCCAGGGCGATACATACAATCAGTAGCAATGCTAAGACAAATTTAACCTTCATCGCGCACTTATTTTAACAGTCCTTCCATTTTTTGCAACATCGAACTTCAACTTGCAATCGTCTTCTTTTTCGCTCATACTTTTTCCCCGGTGGAGTTACCGATCAACATACCCGTAATGGTTCTTCCGGAAGCAACTCTTTTTCCGGGCGCGACCTATCCTTTGAAAGTACAAAAACCATCTCACATCAAGATGGTTGCTGATGTTTTGGAAGGACATCGGGTGTTTGTTCTGGCCTATGAAGAGCCTTTCACAAAGGAACCTTCCAAGGTCTGCGGGATCGGGCTTATTCGCGCGGCGATCCGTATTGATAAAACTTATCGTATTATTTTACAAGGACTTGCCAGAGTTTCTCTGGAACAATGCATCCAAAAACGTCCCTACACAGTCTATCGGATCAACCCTCTGAAAGAAGACCAGCCCCAATCCAAATCCATTCAAATACTGGTGGATAATCTCAGGCAAAAGGTGAATCTGATTGTCAAAAAGATGAAATTCAAGGCCATCAGCCTGACTCCTCCTTCACATGCTGCACCTACTATCATCCCAACGATTCATCCAAAAAATGAACACAGTGAAACCCCGCTGGAAGATTTTATGGCTTATCTGAGCAACGTTGACCAGCCCGGTACACTGGCTGATCTCATTGGCAGCACACTGGTCATTCCCGGTCCGGATCGTCAATCCATCCTGAATGTGTGTCCCATCCAGGAACGGCTGAAGGTAACCACTGAGATTCTCTGTAAAACCTACGGTCTTGAACAAGATAAAATTTGATTTACAATGAATACCGATAAACAACCAGCTGATTTCCAAGGAGAAGCAGACGAAAACATGAGCGAGGAGCAGATCCTGGAAGCCATGTTCTCCAATCTCGTTATTCAGCAGACCCGCACAGCCCTTTTCACTCTGGGGCAAATACCGGATCCCAATAGCGGCCAGCGCGTCCTGGATCTGGACACCGCGCAAATGCTGATCGCGACCTTGGAAATGCTCAAGGAAAAGACCAAAGGCAACCTCTCCCAAAAAGAGGATGAACTGATCACTCACAGCATCGAGCAGCTTCACGACATCTTTGCCCATACCATCCAGGCTATTGAAAAAGCTCAGGCTGAAAAAGGCGGTCAGACAGAATCCGGACTCTATACTCCTCCATCCGGGCTGGTCACTCCGGATGGAACGACCTCTTCCTCATCCGTTTCTTTCACTTCTGGAACTGAAAGCACGCCCGCGGCCGCTCCCGAACCCGCTGAACCGGCCCCCGCGCCCAAACAGGATGACGATGATTCTCATAAGAGATTCTCAAAGAAATATTAAAAAGCGTTTCCACATCTATAAATATGAGCACAGAAACAGATACTGAGAGAGACGAACGAAGAGAACGGCGCAGAAAGAAGAGAGAAGCCAACCGGTTTTACATTCTGCCGGGACAAGGCCGCGGCGCGAAACACCGCCGCCGTATGATCCGTCTCAAGGCCTTTATCACAGCCATTCTGCTGGCCGCGCTTTTTGGCGGAGCCCTGTGGCTGTATTACAACAGAAACATGATGTAGTTACTTCTGTCTGAGGCTGAAAAAGAGAACGATACCCAGCATCAGTGTATTGAACAGTCCGATCATCCCGATCACCTGGATAAAGCTCTCGTGCCTGAAGATCAGAGTCACTAAATAAGCACCCGCCACCATCCAAAGCCAGGGAACCATTTTATAATTTCCACGTGCTAACAAGTTATTGATCAGCACAGTGGACATCGTCAGCGGCAGCATCGCCAGCGAAAACCACGGGATCAGCTCCGCCGCGGGCAAATAATCCGGAGCGAACATGATCCGTATCGGCAGCGTGGGAAAAAGAAACGTCCCCGCCACAACACACCCGGCCATTCCTCCCGTCACCGCCAAAGCCAGCAGCAGCACCGAAGTTTCCTCTGACTGTGCCGCACTGCGGGCAATCTTGGGAAACATCACCGCCGTAATGGGAAAAGTGAAAAATACCAGAGCCTGAGTCACGATCCCGGCCGCTGCGTAGAGATTCACCTTTTCCGCCGGGAAAACCGCCTGCACCACCAGAGCATCCGCGCTGATCATAAAGAGAGGTATTCCCGCGCCAAACGTCAAGGGTGCCAGTGACTTCACCCAATACCAAAGATCTATCTTACAGCCGGGTTTCATCCAGACATCGTATGTTTTCCACATACAAACGCCCAGACACAGAATCAATCCAAATAAAACACCCGTCAGCGCGCCCGAGGATTGTCCCTTCAGCCAGAAGAGGATCAGCATCACCATCAGCAAACGCCCGGCACCGTCAAAAATCTGACTCCAGCCAACCCAGCAGAAATTCTGTTTCCCTTGCAGAATGCCAACACCGATCGGCCTCAGCAGAATCAAAAGTCCTATGACCGCCGACAAAGTCAGAAAAAGACCGGATAATTTAAAAACTTCCTGCAGCTGAGAGTGAAATACCAGGACGACCAAAGTACAGACAGCCCAGAAAATGAAAATCAGCCGGACAGCTCCCCTGACCAGAGCGCTCAGGCGTGAGCGGCCTTCCTCGTCCAGTGCCACCGCAGCCTGACGAGCAAACACCGCCTGGAGACCGCAAGCCGGGATAGACATCAAGTTCAACACACGGAGGAACATTCCGAAAGCACTGTACTCCGACTCCGACAGGGATCCCGTGGCCACCTTGTGGACAGCCCACATCAGGAGTCCGCCAAAAGTCGTGGCCAACACCATCCATCCGCTTTGTCTGAAGAATGTACTTTTCTGTTCCATGAATCCGATCCCGGAGCTTCACACCGCTCCCCCGGCAGTCTAAAACATTTTTCTCACGGTTCCCACTTCTAAATGTACTTAAAGGCTTGCCAACCGATTTTCTTCGGGCTAGCATCAAGCCCATGGAAAATAAAACGATGATGATTTTTTCCACTCTCATTGCCAAAAAGGGAATGGAAGACGCGTTAAGAAATGCTCTGTTTGAACTCGTTCCACAGGGACGCGCTGACAAGGGCTGCATTTGCTACGATATGCATGAAGAAGTCGGCAAGCCCGGCAATTTCTTCTTCTACGAAGCCTGGGACAGCAAAGAAAACTGGGACATCCACATGGAACAAGCTCATGTAAAGAAATTCAACAGCTTGTGTCCTTCTCTGACTGAGACCACGACAATGAATATCTGCAAGAAATCTATCTAGTTCTTCTGGAATAGATTTTGTGATTTTTCATTCCTCCTCTGGAAAAATGTCCGCAATGGGATACTCCGGGGAGGGATTTTTTTGCTCCTTACCAGGTAAAGAGGTTGACCCAATAGTCGCCAAACTGTCTAACCTCGTTCACCATATAGGTAGTTTCACCATCCAGCTGATCCACTGAATCAGTGACTTCTTTCACAACAAAATTGTCACTGTGATTCGTGGACTGGCACCCCGCCGCTCCCGCGGCAAGGATACAAACAGCTGCAATCATGAAAACTCTCTTCATTTTCTTTTGATAGCGTGTTCAAACGCTAAACTATCTGCGGTCAGTTTAACATTTTCCGCTTCCTCGTCAAGTCTATCTATTTCAAAATTCTATAATGAGAATTTGATAACGGAGAACAAATGATGTAAAATCAATCCGTTGTGGATGAAAGCCCGGTGCTGGGGTCTTTTGTTTTCATCACACTTCCTGGCCTATGGATGTCGTTTTGACACTTTCAAAAATGAAAGGGAAAAATGAGTAACTATAGGAAAGGTGGTGAAAAAAAAGAATGATTACCGAAGATTTCACAGCTCTCGTAGCAATCATCCTAATTATCAGTTTAACACTGATAGTTAGACGGTATTAAGCCCGTCCAACAGAGTGCGAGGTGTTACTGCACCTTGCACGCTCTTAAATTTACCTCATACCCACCCCTTTTGCAAATAAAATATTTGCGGGTATCTATATCTATCCGTAGTTCTTTCAATCCCATAGAAAAAACTCTGGCTACCCCTTCGGTCTGGTGATAGAATTTGAACGAAACGCAGGGGCACCCCTGGAAATTCTGCCGGGGTGTTGTCTGTTTGTGTTTAAGTTAGAAACTTTTATGGCTAAAAAATATGTAGCGATGGACGGCAACGAGGCGGTGGCTTATGTTGCCTACAGATGTAATGAGGTGTGTGGTATCTATCCCATTACCCCCTCATCCACGATGGCAGAGTGGTGTGATGAATGGTCTGCCAAAGGCATCAAAAACCTTTGGGGTACCGTTCCTTCTGTCATGGAAATGCAAAGTGAAGGCGGTGCCGCCGGTGCGGTGCATGGTTCCCTGCTGACAGGCGCGCTTTCCACAACTTTCACAGCTTCTCAGGGTCTGCTCCTGAAGATCCCCAATATGTACAAGATCGCCGGCGAGCTGATCCCGACCGTCTTCCACATTGCCGCACGTGCCCTGGCTACACACGCTCTTTCCATTTTCGGTGATCACAGTGATGTGATGAGCGCGCGCAGTACCGGTTTCGCCATGCTCTCCTCTGCTTCCGTGCAGGAAGCGATGGATCTGGCTCTGGTGGCTCATGCTTCCACTCTGGAAGCCCGTGTCCCCTTCATGCACTTCTTCGACGGTTTCCGCACCTCCCACGAAGTTTCCAAGGTAGAGGTCATTCCCGAAGAGGTCATGCGCGAGATGATCAACGATGAATTCGTTATCGCTCACCGCAAACGCGCTCTGAACCCGGATCATCCCAGCATCCACGGCACCGCGCAGAATCCTGACGTTTTCTTCCAGGCTCGCGAAGCCTCCAATCCTTACTACAACGCCTGCCCGGCCATCGTCCAGAAGTACATGGACAAGCTGGCCAAACTGACAGGCCGTCAATACAAGCTCTTTGAATATGTCGGCGCTCCCGACGCGGAGAACGTTCTCATCCTGATGGGTTCCGGCTGCGAAGTCGCCCACGAAGCTCTGAACGCTCTGAACGCCAAAGGTGCCAAGCTCGGTTTGCTGAAGGTCCGTCTGTATCGTCCGTTCAGCGCGCGCGATTTCGTCGGCGCTCTGCCGGAAACGACCAAGAGGATCGCCGTTCTGGATCGCTGCAAGGAACCGGGTGCCACTGGTGAACCTCTCTTCCAGGATGTCGTCTGCGCTATCGCCGAAGCGATCGCCGCCGGATGCACTCACCTGAAGAACGGCATGCCCGTCATCATGGGCGGCCGCTATGGATTAGGCTCCAAGGACTTCACCCCGGCTCAGGTCAAGGCCGTTTATGACAACCTGGCCGCCGCCGCGCCGAAACTGAAATTCACGGTCGGCATCACCGATGATGTCACCAATCTGAGTCTGCCTGTGGACAAGCACTTCTCCACAGAATCCGACAGTGTGACCCGCGCCATGTTCTACGGTCTGGGTTCTGACGGTACCGTCGGTGCCAACAAGAACACCATCAAGATCATCGGTGAGGAACAGTACGCTCAGGGCTACTTTGTGTATGACTCCAAGAAGTCCGGCTCCATGACGGTCTCTCACGTCCGTTTCAGCAAGGATCCGATCCGCTCCTCTTACCTCATCAGCAAGGCCAACTTCGTGGCCTGCCACCAGCCGACCTTCCCGGACCGCTACGATATGTCCGCGAATCTGGTTCCCGGCGGCACACTGCTGATGAACACACCGTTCAGCGCGGATAAAGTCTGGGATACGCTCCCGGCTGTGACGCAGAAATCTTTGATCGAGAAGAAAGCCAAGCTCTTCGTCATTGACGCGAATAAAGTCGCTCACGACACCGGCATGGGCAGCCGCATCAATACCATCATGCAGGTCTGCTTCTTTGCTCTGTCCGGCGTACTGCCCAAGGATATCGCCATCGAGAAGATCAAGGCTTCCATCAAGAAGACCTACGGCAAGAAGGGTGACGATGTTGTCGCCAAGAACATCGCCGCCGTGGACAAGACTCTGGAATGTCTCTATGAAGTGACCATCCCGAACACCGTCGGCAATAAACAACTACTGTCTCCGGTCTCCGCGGATGCCACCGATTTCGTCAAGACTACGCTCGGTCCGATCATCGCCGGTTTCGGCGACGATATGCCCGTCAGCGCGTTCAAGGTGGTGGAAGACGGCTGCTTCCCGACCGACACGACCCGCTACGAGAAACGCGACCTGGCTCTGGAGATCCCGCAGTGGGATCCTGCCACTTGTATCCAGTGTCTCAAGTGCGCCACGATCTGTCCGCACGCTGTCATCCGCGGCAAGATCTACGATCCGGCCGAGCTCAAGAACGCTCCGGCTACCTTCAAGAGCGTGGACTCCAAGGTGCCCGAATTCAAGGGCAGCAAGTTCACTCTGCAGGTTTCCGTACACGACTGCACCGGCTGCGGTCTCTGCGTAGAGGTCTGCCCGGCCAAGAGCAAGACCGTGGAAGGCGCCAAGGCCATCAATATGGTGCCGCAAGTGCCGCTGCGTGAAAGCGAAGGCGCGAACTGGGACTTCTTCATGTCTCTGCCTGACACCGACCGCACCAAGATCAAGCCCACCATGCTGCGCCAGATGCAGACCATGCGTCCGCTCTTTGAGTTCTCCGGTGCCTGCGCCGGCTGCGGTGAAACACCGTATGTCAAGATGCTCACTCAGCTCTTTGGCGACCGCCTGCTGATCGCCAACGCCACGGGCTGCAGCTCCATCTACGGCGGCAACCTGCCCACCACTCCGTATGCCAAGAACAGCTGCGGACGCGGTCCGGCATGGGCCAACTCACTCTTTGAAGACAACGCCGAGTTCGGTCTGGGCTATCGTCTCTCTGTGGACAAACAGAATCAGTTCGCCAAGGAACTCCTTGCCAAACTGGCTCCGTCCCTGGGTGATGACCTGGTCAACGGCATCCTCAATGCCAGCCAGAAGACTGAAGCGGAGATATCCGCTCAGCAGGCCCGCGTGGCTGATCTGAAGGCCAAGCTGGCCGCCGACAGCTCCGCTGATGCCAAGATGCTCCTCTCCATCGCTGATTCACTGGTCAAACGCTCCATCTGGATCATCGGCGGTGACGGCTGGGCCTACGATATCGGTTACGGCGGGCTGGATCACATCCTGGCCTCCGGCAAGAATGTCAACATCCTTGTCCTCGATACGGAAGTCTATTCCAACACAGGCGGTCAAAGCTCCAAGTCCACACCGAAAGGCGCTGTCGCCAAATTCGCGGCCGCGGGCAAGAAGCTCTGCAAGAAAGATATGGGTCTTATCGCCATGACCTACGGCAACGTCTATGTTGCCACGGTCTCCATGGGTGCCAATGACAACCAGGTCCTCAAGGCCATGGTCGAGGCCGAAGCCCATGACGGTGTCTCCATCATCATCGCTTACAGCCACTGTATCAATCACGGCATCAATATGCGTGACGGTGCCAAGCACCAAAAAGCTCTGGTCGATTCCGGCGCGCTCCTGCTCTACCGCTTCGACCCGAACCGCGTTGAAGCCGGTCAGAACCCGCTGCAGCTGGATTCCAAGCCGAATCCGGCAGCCGGCAGCCTGAATGACTTCTACGGCTCTGAGAACCGCTTCAAGATGCTCAAGAAGAGCAACCCCGAAGCCGCACAGAAACTGGCGGAAGAAGCCGCGGCCGATGCCGTCGCACGCTTCCAGAAGTACCAGTACCTGGCCGCTCAGCCTGTCGCCAAGAAAGAAGAATAACCTTCTTTCGGACATGCGCCTAAGCGTGTCTGACAGGTAAAAGAACAAAGATCCCCGGAGGCTGTTCCTTCGGGGATTTTTTGTCACAAACTTTTTAGAAAAATTTTCTTCCAATAGATCAAAATATCCAATAGTCTTTTGGCTTAGGGTAAAGGCCCAAGTATTATGTCAAATTGCAGATATTGTGGAAGTTCGTCTTATGGAGTTTGTTCTCGCAGCCCTTATAAGGTACATGAGCACATTGATGATGAAAATCACTGTGAGTTTTGCGGCAGCACTTCTTATGGAGTCTGCTCCCGCAGTCCTTACAGGGTGCACCGACACGGACATGGCGGCAATAAATGTGTCTGGTGCGGTTCTACTTACATAGGAAGCTGTCCCAAAAGTCCCAGCAAAGTCCACGAAAGATAACACTAAAAGATAATGTGCCGCAGGCGTATATAAAACAAGCCCAACCATGGAAACAACC
>JAFZAR010000384.1 GCA_017557085.1 Verrucomicrobiota bacterium
GATCCGCGCGGCGAGGCGGAAGTCATCGAGACCGTCCGGCAGAGGCGCAAACTCATCCTCGACATCTTGCAGAAGTGTGCCGGCGGATTCAGCTGGGACGAAGTGGACGAACATCTGAACCTGATGACGCATCGCTATCACCGGGTCTTTCCGGCTCAGCAGATCGCGCGCCATCTGGAAATGATCCGTGGGCTGAAGAGGGGACCAGCCGCCGATCCGTCATCCATCCCGACGGCCAAGATCAACTGGGAACGGCTTTTGCATCAGGGCTGTTCCCGTGTGACGATCTGCGCCTATCACCAGAGGGGACTCTTCAACAAGATCTGCGGAGCCTTGACCGCCAGCGGCCTGACCATCTTCAACGCTCAAATCTTCATGCGCCAGGACGGTATCGCGCTGAACACGTTCCATGTGCTGAACGCGGAGGAGTCCGATCTGCCCACGGAGCGCTGCCGCAAGGAATTCGCCGTGATACTGGATCGCGCCCTGATGGACGCGGTCAATCTGGAAGAGCTTGTGGAGAAACGCTATAAGAATCGTCCTTCCTTTGAGCCGATCCCGCAGGAACACTTCAGCTTCCCGACCGAAGTCTCTTTCGATCAGGAGTCCGCGCGCAAGTACACGATCGTTCAGATCCAAACCGAAGACTTTATCGGCCTGCTCTACACGCTGACACGAGCCCTCTCACGGCTGGGGACTGATATCGTGGCTTCCCACAGCTTTACCGAAAAAGGTGTGGCCATTGACCGGTTCTTGATTACGGACTGCATCGGCAATAAAATCATCCAGCCGGATCGCCTCCGCACCATCGAAACGGTCCTGCGGCAGGCCATTGAAAACCTGAAACTCAAGGCGGCTCAGGGCAAGAAATTAAAAGAAAACGAGATATGAGCATTACAACGAAAACAGGGGATGAAGGAATGACTTCGCTGTTCTATGGAACGCGGGTCCCCAAAACCGATTTACGTGTCCAGTCCTGTGGAACTGTGGACGAACTCAGTGCGGCGATGGGCGTGGTTCGTTCACTCATGCCCGATGCCTGCAAAGAAAAGAATATCCTTTTAGAATCCCAGAAAGATCTGATCCTCCTCATGGGCGAGATCATGATCCTGCCGGGGGAATGGGAACGGCATCTGTCCCGGCCTCATAAATTGATCACTCAGGAGCATATTACTCGTTTGGAAGAAGATATCCGCCAGTTGGAACAGCTTCAAAATCCCGGTTCCTGGAACTGGTCTGTACCGGGCGAGGATCGTGTGACGGCGGCTCTCCATCTGGCGCGCACCGTATGCCGCCGTGCCGAAAGATCGCTTTGGGCTGTGTTAGAGGCAGATAAAGAAGTTCTGAGCAAAAACGAAACCGCGAGGAAGAATATGTCCCTCCTCACGGTTTACCTCAATCGGCTTTCCGACCTGATCTGGCTTATCGCTCAGGTCGTCCATGACTGAGCGGAATGCGCGTCTGTTTACTTGCGGTGTTTCTTTTTCTCAAAAACAGTCAGCACCGCGCGGTGATCGGTGGGCCAGCCATTGACCGGTTCAATGAATTGATCCTGGCCGGTGTACGCTGTTCTTTCGCCGCGGACGATGTCGCTGTAGGGCGCGACCAGGTAGGAGTCCTGCACTTTCTTGATATACTTGCCGGGTGAATAGTAGATGAAATCAATGCGGTCGCGTTCATCAGCTTTAGGTGCCCAGGCCAGAGCCTTCACCTCCACGGCGGGATTATTGGACGGGAAAGTGAATCCCGGATGGGTGACCGGGTTGGGATACACTTCACGGTAGGAATCAATATAGCCCGCGTCTGTGATTTTTTTGGAATTTTCCCAGTCAATGACTACGCCTCTGTGTTCAAAAAGATCCTTTGTATCTTCCTGCCAGTCCAGATGGGACGGCTCATTGAAATCGCCGCAAATAAATACCTGATTTCCTTTATCTTTTTCAGCATTAGCGTCTTTGATCACCATTTCCACGATCTCGTCACGGTAGCTGGCATGATTGTCATCCCACATTTTCTGCACATCGGTGATGGGGCCGTCCGGCAGTTCTTTGAAGGAGTTAGCGTCATAAGCGCGCGGAAAGAAAGAAGAATAATGTCTGTAGTCCAAATGCAAGGCATAGAAAGCTACCGGCACATCTCCTACATGGATCAGTGCCTTGGTGGCTGATCCTCTGTCCGCGTTAGACCAGGGAGATATGAATTCCTGTTTTTCAATGGGATAGCGGGAAATGATACCCGTACTGACACTCTTCTGACCATAATAGGTCTGGCCGCGCTGCCCCAGTGCCTCAATGATGCGGGCGATGAAGTCCGTATCGTTGTAATTGCGCACCTCGGCAAAGGCCACGACATCCGGCTGGAGCTTCGCGATATTGTCCGCGATATACTCAAAACCGTTTTCCACGCGAGTGCCTTCCTGCCAGATATTGAATGACAGGACACTCATCGTTTGAGGCTCGGACTTGTGGCAGCAGGTTGAACAACATCCTCCCAGCATGGGGATTACCAATGACAGAACAAAAAATAATGACTTTTTCATCCACAGC
>JAFZAR010000385.1 GCA_017557085.1 Verrucomicrobiota bacterium
GATAAAATAATATAATGATGAAAAAAACTTTGATTTTTTTGACCCTGCTGAGCGCGGGGCTGTTGAGCGCGAATGCCGCGGAGTTTTTTGTCTCTCCCAAGGGTAATGATGCGAATTCTGGTACCGCGAAGGCACCATTTGCCACCTTTACCCGTGCCCAAAAGGCCGTTCGGGATGCCCGCGCGGCGAGTCCTAATGAAGGGGTAACGGTCACTTTCCGTTCGGGACTCTATTCTCTGGATGAGGAAATGTCATTTCTGCCGCAGGATTCGGGAGCGTCTGCCGAAGCGCCAGTCCGCTATGTCGCCGAGCGCGGCGGGAAAGTGATCCTGAGCGGCGGAGCGGTGATCCGTGATGCCGAATGGCAGAAAGATGAATGGATGCCTGGTGTCTGGAAGACCCGTCTGGAGCTGAAAAACGGCCAGCGTTTTGAACAGCTGTGGGTGAATGGGGAACGCGCGGTGCGTGCCCGTACACCAAATGACTGGTGCTTTGCCCGGCTGCAGGGAGTGCATGAAAGCGCGTTGAAAGAACAGCCGCAACGCTGTCTGCATACGTTCAATATCACGCCCGATATCATGGAAACGCTCACGGGACTTTCTCAGCAAGAGATGAAAGATACTCAGATCCAGGTCTATCATAAATGGGATACGACTCGCGAATGGCTGAACGGCATAGATGCCGCCCATGGGATCGTGACCACGACCGGCAGAGAGATGGCCAAGCACAATTCCATGACCCGTGATTGTCTGTATTTTTTGGAGAATTACAAGCAGGCGCTGGATGCTCCGGGCGAGTGGTTCCTGGATCGGGAAGGCTGGCTTTATTACTATCCGCGGAAAGGTGAAAACATCCATAAGGCTGAATTCATTTATCCTCGTCTGGAACATCTGATGAATGTCTCCGGCAGTAAAGGGGATCAGCGGGTGCGGTTCCTGGAGTTCGATGGCATCCAGTTCATGCATACGGAGTATCGTATCCCGGCCGAAGGTGTTCCTCCGATGCAGGCGGCTATGAACTGCAGTGAGGCGACTGTTCTGCTGAACAGCGCGGAGAATGTGACTTTCAAAAACTGCGCAGTGGAGCATACAGGCAATATCGGCATCTGGTTCCAGAACGATTGCCATTACTGCGTTTTTGATACCGGGAGGATCTTCGATGTCGGCGCGACCGGTGTCCGTATCGGTGAGACCTCGAATCGTCCCGTTTCGGAACGGACGGGCTTTATCACCGTCAACAACAGTATCATCCAGCACGGTGGCCGTCTCCATCCTTCGGCGATCGGTGTCTGGATCGGCCAAAGCTCGGACAATCTGATCACGCACAACGATATTTCCGATTTCTTCTACACGGGAGTTTCTATCGGTTGGGTATGGGGCTACGCGGAAAGCGGTTCACAAAGGAATCTTGTGGAGTATAATCATATCCACCATCTGGGCTACAAGATCCTGAGCGATATGGGCGGTATTTACACGCTGGGCTATTCCGGCGGAACGATCCTGCGCGGGAATGTGATCCATGATGTCTATTCCAGCAACTACGGCGGCTGGGGGCTTTACCCGGACGAGGGAACTACCGATATGCTTTTGGAAAATAATCTGGTGTATAACACCAAGGACGGCGGTTTCCATCAGCATTACGGACGGGATAATATCGTCCGCAACAATATTTTTGCCTTCAGCGATGAAGGTCAGGTGGCAGTGACACGCAAGGAAGACCATACCTCCTTTACCTTCGAGCATAACATCGTGATTTTCGATAAAGGCAAGCTGCTGGGTTATGGCGGCTGGGCTGCCGGTGCCAAGGTCAACATAGACCATAACCTATACTGGAATATTGACGGCGAGCCGATAGATTTTGCCGGCAAGACATTCGATGAATGGCAGGCCGCCGGACATGATCAGGATTCTCTGATAGCGGATCCGTTATTCAAAGATGCCCGCCGGAGAGATTTCCATTTGAAGAAGGGTTCTCCCGCGGAGAAGATCGGTTTTAAGCCGTTTGATTTCAGTCAGGCAGGTGTTCAGGGCAGCGCCAAGTGGAAAGCGCTGGCCAAATCATTGAAGTATCCCGGCTTTGGTCAGGTCAAGGAATTGCCGCCGATCGAATTTTCGGAAGATTTTGAAGATCCGCAGCAGAGTCTTTTCATGCAGAACGCGGCTTTCAACGTTGAAGGCCATCAAGAGGCGATCGCCCGTACAGAGGAAAGCGCGGTCAGCGGTCAGTTTTCGCTGAAAGTGCAGGATAACCCGGATATGCAGTTCTCTTATGATCCGCATCTTTTCTTTGATCCGGGCTATACAGAGGGAACACTGCATTTGTCCTATAAGATCCGTTTAGAAAAAGGAATCGTGGCTCACTGTGAAGTCCGTTCGGAAGGGCATCCGTATTTAATTGGTCCCAGTGTCTATTTCCGTGACGGCGGTGCTGTTGTTCGTGGAGAAAAAATATGTGATCTGCCGGAAAATGAGTGGATCGGCGTGGAAATCAGCGCACGCATGGGAGAAAAAGCCAATGGTCAATGGAGAATGAAATTGATCCTGCCCGGCGGCACTACTCATGAGTTTAACGATCTGGCTTGCGATCCGAAATGGAACCGCGCCCGCTGGATCGGATTCTGCGCTTTGGAGAATACAAAGTCTGCTTTTTATTTGGACGATCTGACAGTTCGTTGTGAGCGTTAACATGAAACGGCGTGAGTTTTTGAAAGCGTCCGGCGGCGCGGCTTTGCTGGGATTGCTGGGCGCGCTGCCGGTATCAGCGGCTCCGGTTCCTGAAGGAAGCCGTGTGATCGTGGCGGAGAATCATCGCGCGGCCCGCGAGGAATTCATCAAGAATCAGGAAGCCGAACGCCTGACCGGGCTGGATTTCTGTAATACCCGTGAAAACGCGCGTCTGCTCCACACGCTGGTGCGGATGCGCCGTGCAAACCGTGTGCTGGAACTTGGGACATATTACGGCTACAGCGCACTTTGGATGGGTACCGCGCTGGAGGAACAAGGCGGCGGAATGCTGACCACGATCGAGCTGGATCATCTGCGTTATCTGGAAGCGGATCGGAATATGCGTGCCTGCGGTTTGAAGAAATATGTGACCTGCATGGAAGGGGATGCTCACTCGGCGATCCAGAAGCTCCGGGGTGTCTATGATCTGATCTTCCTGGACGCGGATCGTGACCGGAACGAGGACTATCTTAAGACACTCTGGCCTAAACTGGCTCCGGGAGGTTTTCTGTGTGTGCGCGGTGCGGTGCGTTTTCGGTATATGATGCGGCTCTATTTTGATGAGCTGAACTCGAAGCCGGATGCCATTACGCACATTGTTGGAACGATTCCTTCCACGCAAATAGAAAATACCGTTTCCACGGACGATGCTATGGCGGTCACCTGGCGGATGTATTGAGCGTTCTACGCTTTTTGGATAAGATCTAACAAAACTTTCTGGCGTGGTTTATTACCGATCACGGCCAGATTGTAGCGTTCAGGAGTGAGTATTTCCTGGAGTACATGCTGTATCTCTTCGGGAGTTGTTTTGCAGATGGCCTTTTGTATTTCTTCCGGTGTCGAGAACCGTCCGCCGCCCAGAAGCTGTTCGCCCAGCCAGATCATCTGATTTTCCGTATTTTCCAGGCTTAATTCAAACTGACCGATGATATAGTCCTGAGCGCGTTTCAGCACTTCTTTGGAAACTGGTTTGGAGGCCAGACGCTTGAGTTCCTTCAGAACGAGTTTGACAGTCTTTTCCAGATGATCTTCATCTACTCCCGCGGCAATGACCAGATCGCCGGTATCATAGAAAGCGCTGGCAGTGCTGCCGATGGAGTAGGCCAGTCCGCGGTCTTCGCGCACCACCTGAAACAGATGCGAGCTGGAGTTTTCTCCCACCAAAGTATTGATGACTCTCAGCGCACGGCAATAGCGGTGCGAACGGGAGAAGGTGCGGATCC
>JAFZAR010000386.1 GCA_017557085.1 Verrucomicrobiota bacterium
AGCTCGGTGCTTGAGTCTTTGTTTTCATTAGTCATTCCTTTCCTGGGAACATTGAAACCCATTTCAAAAATGATTGGGAAAAATGAATACCTATAGGAAAGGTGGTGACAAAAAAAAGAATGATCACAAACGACTTTTGCACTCTCGCGATGATCATCCTAATTATCAGCTTTTTGCTGATGATTAGACGGTATTAATAGTCCGTCCATCCGTGCAGGGTGTTCTAGCACCTTGCACGCTTTTAATTTACCTCATACCTACCCCTTTTGCAAATAAAATATTTGTGGAACAAAAAATAATGTACAACGATTTGCAAAGTGCTTAGTATATCGCTTTGCTGCTTCACGAGAAGGAGGGTATCCTTCCCACGAGTGATGTCAGCTGTTTATTAGTAATGAAAAAATTGATTTACAAAACGCTTGCCTGCATAGCCGGCGCCGGTTTTCTTTTCTGTCAGGCGCTTCAGGCCGATCCGGGTGACAAGCCCCCGATGTACTTTGGCGATACCAGCCGCATCGGTGAACCCTTTTCCAAAGATCCTCATGTCATCTTCTTCCAGAACCATTACCTGATGTACTATTCGGTTCCCCCGTTCAAAAACGCGGAAACCAACCTGATCAAGGGCTGGGGCATCGGCATCGCCATGAGCACCAATCTGGTGAACTGGGAGCCCGTCAGCCAGATCATCCCCTCCCAGGAATGTGACGCGAAGGGACTTTGCGCTCCCTGCGCCCGTGTCATCAATGACCAGGTGCATCTGTTCTATCAGGCTTACGGCGGAGGCAAGACCGACGCTATCTGCCACGCTGTCAGCAACAACGGCCTGACTTTCACCAAAAACCAAACCAACCCTATCTTTCATCCTGAAGAAGGGACCTGGAGCTGCGGCCGGGCCATCGACGCGGAAGTCTTTCGGCTGGGCGATGAATATCTGCTTTACTATGCCACACGCGACATGGACTTTAAAAAACAGCTGATCGGCGTGGCTAAAACCAAATTCGTGGAAGGAGATAAAGACAATTTCAACCGTGACCGCTGGACGAATATCTCCACCAACAAAGCGATCCTGGCCCCGGAGCTTCCCTGGGAAGGCGAGTGCATCGAAGCCCCTTCCATCATCTCGCGCAATGACAAGCTTTATATGTTCTATGCCGGTGCCTACAATAACTGGCCCCAGCAGATCGGCGTGGCCGAAAGCACCGACGGCATCAACTGGAAGCGTCTCTCGGATAAACCTTTCCTGGCCAATGGCGCGGAAGGCGAATGGAACTCCAGCGAATCCGGCCATCCCCACATCTTTGACGCACCGGACGGACGCACCTTCCTCTTTTACCAGGGCAACAACAACAAAGGGAAAAACTGGTATCTCTCGAATGTTGAAGTCATCTGGGATGAAAACGGCCCTAAGCTGAAAGAATCACCCGCGGCAGATCCCAAATAATTTTACCGTGATTTTATTTGCAAAGGCAAGCCCCGCAATGTAAAGTACGGACGCGTTGCAGGCGAAACACCTATGCGTCTGTAACAGCAGGTGATTGCTAAGATCACTATATCTTTCGTAATCATCTTTTTTTCACCTCCTGGAGACGCGGATTTTTTCGCGTCTCCTTTTGCTTTTGATTATTTTGACAAAAACAGGCTTGATTTTTCGTGTTTTTTCCCCCATTCTGGGAGAGCTTAATTGTTTGAGCATTCGGCTTAAACAGAATGGATTACTTATGCAGTCTTATTTTAAAGTTTTAGTGCTGGCCGGAGTCCTTACAGGCGCGGCTTCTGTTTTGGCGGAAGACGCTGTCCCGCAAATCTTTGAATTGAAGAACGGCGACCGGATCACAGCTACCATTCAATCCCAATCAGAAACAAACATGGTCGTTTTGACTCCGTTCGGCGGCACTCTGACGCTGCCTCTGGATCAAATCACCAAGCAGTCTCCCCTTCCTTCTCCGGAAGAAATCGCCGCTGAGGCCGAAAAAGCTGCGAAAGCTGCCACGGACAAAGCCGCTGAAACAACTGAGGCTGAAGTGGAAGAAGCCAAGAAAGTACCTGAAACCTTCGCAGGCAAATTCTTCTCCAACCTGGCCGGTGAAGTCCAGCTCGGTTTAGATGCCGGTTACGGTGCCAGCGATTACATGAACTACTACGGCCGCGTGAAAGCGAGCCACGGTGTGGAACGCTGGAAGAGTTTGTGGGACGGCAAGCTGACCTACGGCAAGAACAAAGGTGTAGTCTCCGCGGATAAGCTGGATACCTCCTATCGTCTGGAATACGATGCCATTCAGGACAAGCTGTTCCTTTACGGTGAACCGACCGGCGGTTATGACACCATCCGCAATATCGATTACTACTTCACGGCCGGCGGCGGTCTGGGTTACCACATCCTGAAAAAAGACAATGTAGTGTTCGATGCCTCGGCTGGTGCGTCTCATCAGAGCTATCACTACAAAAATGAAGGCTCCCGCAATGATCTGTATGTGGACTTGGGCGAAAGCCTCACATGGGAGATCGTCAAGAACCTGAACTTCCTGGAGAAATTTACTTATAGTCCGAAGGCAAATGACTGGAACGTCTATCGTATCACCTTTGAGGCGGGTCTTTCCTGGGGATTCTATAAAAATATGACCTTTAACTTCACGCTGATCGAGAAGTATGATTCTCGTCCGGCGGCCGGCATTGATCGCAACGATCTGCAGCTGGTCTCCTCTATCGGTCTGAAGTTCTAAATTTATTGGAGAGAAGTTAGTTCTTCTCCATTTTTCTCAATCTCAATTGACCACAGGCGGCGTTTATATCGCCGCCTTTTTTTTGTCTCAATGTGACGGAGACACCCCGCTGCTGGAGGTGATTGAAGAAGCCTTGGATGACGGTCTGGGGCGGACGCCGGAAATCGCATCCGTCCACATCGTTGAAGGGGATCAGATTGACATGGGCATGGAAACGGCGTGCGATCCCGGCCAGCAGATCACACTGCTCCGGGGTATCGTTGAGCCGGTCTATCAGGATGTACTCGAAGGAGATCATCCGGCCTTTGGCCCGCTGATACGCTTCGCAGGCGGCCAAAAGCTCTTTCAGGGGATATCTGTGGTTGACCGGCATGATCTGATTCCGAATCGAATCTGTCGCCGCGTGGAGCGAAATGGCCAGACGGTACTGAGGTTCCTCCCCGGCCAGACGGCGGATCTGAGGCGCTAACCCGCTGGTGCTGATCGTGATCTTGCGGGCTCCCAGATTGCCGCCCCAGGGAGCGTTGATCACCGACAGCGCCGCCATCAGATTCTCGTAATTGGCAAGCGGTTCCCCCATTCCCATCACCACGATATTACTGAGCAGACGCTCCTCTTTCACGCCAGTCTGCCGGCGGTACCACCGTTCCGCGCCCAAAAACTGACCTACGATCTCGGCAACAGTCAGATTCCTGACAAAACCGGAACGACCGCTGGCACAAAACTTACAGCCGCATGGACATCCCACCTGAGTTGAAACACAGAGCGTCTGTCTGTCCGAGTCCTCATGCCCGGCCGGGATCAGAACGCTCTCGATCAGATCACCGCCCTCCAGCTTCCAAAGGAATTTGCGCGTTTCATGCTCCTGGCCCGTTACCGTAACAAGTGGAGCGCAGTAAAAGGAATAGTTTTCTTTCAGCTTGGCCCGCAGAGTTTTGGATAGATTGCTGCATTCATCGAAGCTACCAGCGAACTTGCGGTAGATCCAGTCCATGAGCTGACCGGCGCGCCAGCGGGATTCACCCCACCGCTCGAACTGATCCTGAAGAGCTTCCAGAGATTGCGAAAAAATTGACTCCACTGACGGCCTTTCCATATAAAACAGGGATCAAAAGCCGGGTCACCCCACTTTTAATCCCTTATTTTAAAGAATAATGGTTATTTATTTCTCTCCGCTCAGATAATACTTCTGCACGTATTCACGCACCATGCGATTGGTGTTGAACTGTCCCGGCAGAGTCGCGAAATTGCGGCGGATGCGTTTGATCCAAAGTTTGGGGATTCCGTTGGCTCCGCGGTCAAAGAACTCCGGCACAACCTGTTCGGTCAATGTGCGGAACAGATTTTCACTGTCGATGCGATCCTGCTCCTTCACATCATCCGGATTGCTGTCCTCACCAATGGCGAAACCGTTCGTGCCATCATAACCTTCACGCCACCAGCCGTCTAAGATACTCAGATTCAGACATCCGTTGACACAGGTCTTCTGACCGCTCGTACCGGAAGCCTCCAGCGGACGGCGCGGGTTGTTCAGCCACACATCGCAGCCGGACACCATCTGACGGGCCACATGCACATCGTAATTCTCCAAAAAGACCAGACGACCGGCCAGCTCGGAGTATTTGCTCTGATGGATGATGTTCTGGATGTAGCGCTTACCCTCGTCATCACGGGGATGCGCTTTGCCGGCGAAAATGAACTGCACAGGGCGCAGAGGATTCTTGACCAGCTTCACGATCTCGTCAAAGCGTTCAAAGATCAGCACCGCACGTTTATAAGTAGCGAAACGGCGTGCGAAACCAATCGTCAATGCATTGGGATCCAGCAGACGGTCGAACTCCACAAAGCTGTCGCGGGCCATGTTCTTGCCCTGAGCCAGCAGACGGCGGCGGGCAAACTCGATCAGCTCACGGCGCAGCTGGTAACGAAGCGCCCAAATCTCTTCATCGGTAACAAAATCCTCGTCCAGGAAGTTCTTCCAGGTCTCCGGCTCGTAGATCAGCTCCTGCCATTCCGCACCCAGCTTGCTCTCATAGAACTTCGCCACACAGCCTTTCATCCAGCCAGCCAGATGGACACCGTTGGTGATATGTCCAATAGGAACTTCTTCTTCCTTCTTGCCGGGATAGAGATCCTTCCACATCTTGCGGCTGACCTGTCCGTGAAGCTCGCTGACACCATTGGCGCTGCGGCTGCCTTTCAAAGCCAGGACCGTCATGCAGAACAGCTCGTCATTATCTTCCGGATTCACACGTCCTAATCCCATCACTTTGCTGAAAGGCACTTTCAGCTTGGCAGCGTAATTGCCCAGAGCGTAACGGACCAGACCTTCATTGAAGCGGTCATGACCGGCCGGCACCGGAGTATGCGTCGTAAAGACGGCATGAGCGATCGTCTCTTTCAGACCTTCCTCGAAGGTCTTGCCCATAGCTACCTGCTCACGGATCAGTTCCAGAACCAGAAAAGCGGAGTGGCCTTCGTTCATGTGGAACACGGAAGGATTGATGCCCAGAGTGCGCAGCAGTTTGATGCCGCCGATGCCCAGAACGATCTCCTGCATGATGCGTGTGGTCACGTCGCCGCCATAAACGCGGGCTGTGATCTCGCGCAGATTGCCCGGATTCAGCTCCACATTGGTATCCAGCAGGAACAAAGTGCTGCGGCCCACCATGGTCTTCCAAGTGCGGAAGAAAACAGGCTGTCCCATGATGTCCACTTCGCACAGAAGCGGATCGCCATCCGGTTTCAGAACCGGTTCCATGGCCAGGTTCCGCGGGTTCAGCTGCGGATAATACTCGACCTGCCAGTTTTCATTGTTGATGGTCTGCTGAAAATAACCATCACGATAAAAGAGGGTAATGCCCACAAAGCCCAAACCGAGATCGCTGGCGGATTTGGTATGATCGCCGGCCAGCATTCCCAGACCGCCTGCCGCGATGGGCAGAGACTCGTGGAAGCCAAATTCAGCGGAGAAATAGGCCACCGGATTGTTCTGAAGCTGAGGCGCGTTGGCCGCGGCCCAGGTATCCGGACGGGTCATGTAATCATCAAACTTCTTGAGGACGGCTTTCACTTTCGCCGCGAAATCGCTGTTCTGCAAACGCATACGCAGCTCGTAATCATTCCACGCCGACACCTCGCGCAAAACAGCTACCGCGTTATGGTACTGGTTTTGCCATGTTCTGGGGGAAAGTGTCTCAAATATCTCCTGTGCTTCATTATTCCAAGTCCACCAGAGGTTTCTGGCCATCTTGTTCAAACCGGCAACAATTTCTTTTAATTCTTTTTGAGTTAAAGGCTCTGATCTCATATCGCTGAATGGACAGCTTCAACCGCTGTCACCGGATGTATTGTCTCATTTTTAACGGGTTGGGCGCAATCCTTAAATTTGAGGAACAGCGGAAACTATAACGATAAAGGCCGCCGCGGGATATCCGGGGCAGCCTTCAATGTTTTTCTTAAAATAATATATCTTTTTGAACAGGAATTATTTTCCTTTGAAAAGATCCTCCAGTATCTGTTCGGCGGAGAGGTTTGCGTATCCGTCCGGATCGGTCATGATGGAAGTACCGTCCAGATTCCAGCGGAAGAACCCGACAGACCCGTTATACGCCTTTCGGTCGAAACAGACATAATCCTCAAAGGACTTCATCGCAGCCGGATAGCGCTTGGCCCAGCGGGGATAATACTTCTGCACATAGTAGGAAGCCAGTCTGTAAGCCTCGCAGTCCGTGCTGTCGCCGTTTGGGTTGAGGGCGCTCATCTGGACACCACCGCCGTATTTACCGGTCACGCTCTTGGTCGGTGAGGAATGGATCAGAAGGATGCTGTTATCCGAACATCTTCCCAGGCAGATCCATACATGGCCCGGCTGGCTGACGATGTCACCCGGCTGGAGATAGCCTTCGCCCTGCTCCAGTTTGGCGTTGGTCCAGGTGCCGTAACCGTATTCATCGGCAAGCTTTTTGGCCAATTCATGCGAGTGATGCACATACCCTTCCTTTTTGCCTGATTTGGATTCCAGGGTATTGTAGAGCGTCCAGCCCACGAACCCGGAGCAGTCTATGCCGGCATAGTAGTACTGATTCCAGCCGCTGTAGTGGTTATAGCTTTTCCACGGCGTGGCATAGTCCTGATAAAAATAGTCGTCATCCTTGCTGTTGTAGAAATCCACCCAGGTCTTGCTGACACCGAGCGATCTGCCCTGGATGGAAGTCCCCTCATCCTGCCAGGTCCAGTTACCGCCCCAAACATAGAGCGCTGTTCCCACGGGAGTGAACGCGGTAGCCAGGAAGTTTTTCAGCGTTTTCAGGCCGGGCTTGCCTGTCAGGACGGGTTTGTAAGAGGTGTGCATGTCGTCCAGCAGACGCACATCCACCACGGTATCACCCTTGACGGTGATGCGGTAGTTGTACTGTTCCATCAGTTTATTCTGGATGGTATATTCGGGATCGTTCTGTACGGCCAGCAGACGGGTCTCATCGCCGATCTGGAACTTATAGATCTTCGCGCCGTCTTTGCGCACATCCGCGGTTTTCAGTTCTTTATGGTTCTCGATGCCTAAATAGACGGCTTTGCACTTTGTGGTACCGGACTCCTGCGTTTTGCATGAGGTCAGAAGAGGCAGCAGCACCGCCATGGCCAGCAGAACCGGGAAAATAATGGATTTTCTTCTCATAAATTTCGTGTTTTTATTGTTTGCTTCGCCGCTTGTCAGACCGCGCCAAAGAAAACAACAAGGGCTTTTATATAACCTTTTGCCCAAATATGCAACATATTACATTCAGCCGTTTTTCCACGGCGGCATCAGAAAACAGTTCCTTCCCTAAAATTAAGATTGAATTCCGGAACGTCCGGGCTTATTGTAAAGGAGTTATGCGTTTTGTGAAAACAACAGCGATCGCGGCCGTCTGCGCCGCGTTTATGACAGTGAATGTGTCAGCCGCTCCGGAAGAAGGTTTTACCTCTTTGTTCAACGGCAAGGATCTGACCGGATGGACACTGATGTCCGGCGTCGGTCCAGGTTATGTAGTCAAGGACGGCGTGATCGTCTGCCCCGCGGACGGCGGCGGCAACCTGATGACCGAAAAGGAATTTTCCAACTTCATCCTCCGCTTTGATGTCAAGCTGACCGCTGCCGGCAATAACGGCATCGGCATCCGCGCTCCCCTGGAGGGACACGCCGCGGCGGACGGCATGGAGATCCAGGTGCTCGATAATGAGCATAAAAGCTATGCAAACCTGAAACCCTGGCAGTATCACGGCTCGGTCTATGGATTCTTCCCGGCCAAGCGCGGCTTTCAAAAGCCTGTAGGCGAATGGAATGAGGAAGAGATCATCGCCGACGGCCGCCATATCAAGGTGACCCTGAACGGCGAAGTGATCCTGGATGAGAACCTGAACACCTACAACAGCGATCACCAGAAGATGCTTAACCAATGCGGTATGCTGCGCGATACAGGCCACCTCGGTTTCCTGGGACACGGCACCCATGTGGAGTTTCGCAATATCCGCATCAAAGAACTTCCCTATACTCAAACAGATAACGTGGCTCCGGAAGGCTTCACCGCGCTGTTCAACGGCAAGGATCTGGAAGGCTGGCATGGAACGGGATGGACACCGCTGTCACGCAGCTATTTTACGACCAACGAAGAACGTCAGAACGCACAGAACGCAGCTGACAAGAGGATGCGGGAACACTGGTCTGTGAAGGACGGTGTGCTTTGCTATGACGGTCTGGGCCGCAGTCGGGACAATCTGCACACGGAGAAAGAGTACGTCAACTTTGAATTACTGGTGGACTGGAAGATCGAACACCTCGGCGACAGCGGCATCTATCTGCGAGGCACGCCGGAAGTGCAGATCTGGGATCCCAGCATGGCCAACGTCGGCTCCGGCGGTCTGAGCAACAATGTAAAGAACGCCCATGACCCCCTGGTGAGAGCGGATAAACCAATCGGGGAATGGAACAACTTCCGTATTCTGCTGCTGGACGACAAAGTCACTGTCTATCTGAATAACTAGCTGGTGGTCAGGAATGTGACTCTGGAAAACTTCTGGAACCCCAATGTTCCGCTCTATCCAAGCGGCTTCGTTGAACTGCAAACCTACGGCACTCCGGTTTATTTCAAGAATATCTATATCCGCGAGATCAAGTAGGCAATAGAAATCGTTGATAATAAAGATCCCCGGCGGGAAAAACCGTCGGGGATTTTTTTCAAATATTGATTTATCCCAAAATCATCATCAGAAATCCAAAAGCCGTTTAAAATAACAAATAATATCTTTAACAACAATGATTTATTGTAGAGACGAGCGACCCGCTCGTCTCGGAGACGCGAGAATCTCGCGTCTCTACATAACATGTTTATTTTGAATATGTTTTGATAAAATTAAAATCCTAATAGCGATTTTGAGATAAACCCAAAATCATCATTAGAAATCCAAAAGTCATTTGAAATAAC
>JAFZAR010000387.1 GCA_017557085.1 Verrucomicrobiota bacterium
CGTTCGATTCTCAAAAGGTGAATATAAAGTTGTTTTGACACCGAAAGTGATCTATGTCAGCCGCAATGCTCAGCATTTGAATGACGCGCTGAAAGGTTCCGGTGGAGAAGTTCCTCCGCTATTGAAAGGAGCCAAGGTTTCCAAAGACAGTTACTTGGACATTGTGATGGATGAGCAGTTTCGCGAGATGATCGATCTGCCGTTTGCGGATTCTCTGACAAAAGATGTAAAAAAACTTTGTTTTTCTGTCTCGGAACCTAAACAATGCCTTGTGGATATGAATTTCATACTTAAAGCAACAGCAGATCCCAAAAACTTTGCCAAACAGACTTCACGAACATTGAAGTGGCTTGGTTTTACCGATCCGTCCTGGGCTGAGATATTGAAGAGTGCGCGTGTGGATTTCTCCGAACAATGTGTTATGGTTCAAGGGCAGATCGAACCTGTGGGTAACGAAGTATCCCCGGCGTACTATTCTTTGATAGAGATCCTGTTTGGAGTAAAGGATACGGAACATTGATTTTGATTTATTAGAAATGATGAAAAATATTTTTAATAGTGCCATTGTTTTATTGGCATCTTCAGTTGTTATTGTGAACGCGGAGATGATCCCGTTTGTACTGCCATGGGATGATACCAACAGAACTGTTGTGAGTGTGGCGGAGATGAATCCGCCAATTGGGAATGAGAGAGTGAAAGTCTCTCCATCCGGACATCTTGTCCTGACAAAAGAGGCGGAAGGTCAAGAGACCGATCCCCGGATTCGGTTCATTGGGATGAATATGACCTTTGAATCCGGTTTACCTCCTCGCGAAATGGCTCCCAAAGTGGCCGGCAGACTGGCAAAGTTTGGGATCAATGGCGTGCGCTTTCACCATGTGGACAATAACTGGTGTAATGCTCTGATTGATTATAAACAAGGAGATTCCCGGCATATCAATAAGCAGCGTTTGGATGATCTGCACTACTTTATTTCCCAGCTGAAGACCAATGGTGTTTATGTGGACATGAATCTGCTGGTGTCCAGACAGTTTAAATCAAGTGACTCACTGCCTCCAGAAGTAGATGATGTTGAGTGGAAAGTACAGCATATTCTTGGCTTCTTCAATGATACGGCATTGGAATTGCAGAAGGAGTATGCGACGGGGATATTGACTCCGGTCAATCCCTATACCGGGCTGCCTATGGCAAAAGATCCGGTTGTGGCCTTTGCGGAGATCATCAATGAAAACGGGATCATCCAAGCCTGGATGAGCGGACAGTTGGATACTTTGCCTGACGTTTTCAGACGTCAGCTCCAGGCACGTTGGAACGAGTGGATCGCGGAACGTTATGATTCTGTGGAAGAACTGAGGACGGCCTGGAACTCCCAAAAAGTACCCTTTGGAGAGAATACTCTTAAGCCCTTTGGGAAAAACGCTCCCGAGAACGCTCCCTGGAGGTTAGAGGTGCATTCCGGCAAAGCTAAAGCTACAGTGCTTGATAATGATGGACCTGCGGAAGGAATACCCGCATTGCGAATAGATATCGTAGAACCTTCAGATACGAGCTGGCACGTTCAGCTGAATCAACCCGGGGATAAACAAACCCAGGGACAGGTCAGAACACTTTCATTTTGGGCAAAGGCTGATCATGCTTTGGGTATGACCATCAGAGTCATGCAGTCTCAAGATCCCTGGGGTGACGCAGGACTGAATCGGAGCGTTTCTCTTTCCAACGAATGGAAGCATTTTTCATTTAGTTATTTAGTTCCTGCTGATGAAAAGGATATACGCCCTAATTTTAACGGATTTGCTGATCAGAAATGTTCCGTTTGGTTTGCGGATATTCAGTTAATGAACGGGGGATCTTTAGGGAATATCCCAGACAACGCTTCCTTGAAAAAGGGAAATATACCGAATATTGACTGGCAGGGTGACGTGCCGGCCACTTGGGAAGCCCGAAAGGATTGGCTGGACTTTCTGGTGGGACTAGAGAATCGGTATTATCGCCTGATGTGTTCCCATTTGCGTGAGACTTGCGGATATGAAGGATTGATTTTTGGTACGATTCTGGCAAACAGTCCTGCGAATGTCCAAGCCAAGATGGATATCGTTGATTCTCATGGTTACTGGCAGCATCCGCAATTCCTGGGAGCCGCATGGAATAGCGAGAATTGGACAGTGGATAATATTCCCATGACTGATACTTTCAACAATACATTTACCTCTTGCGCTCTCCAGAGGGTCACAGGCAAGCCTTTTTTCTGCACAGAATATCAACATCCGTCACCCAATTCCTATTCTTCTGAAGGACCTTTGTTGATAGCGGCTTATGCTGCGCTGCAAGATTGGGATGGTTTTTGGCTTTTTGATTACGGCACCGGCAACGGGTTAGTGGATATGGGGGCTTTTAGAGATTTCTTTTCGACTGCTCCCCATACAACAAAGATGGCGAATTTGATATTAGCGTCACATCTTTTCCGCAGAGAAGATGTTGCGACTGCTCAGAAGCAGATCGTGATGGGATTGACTCCTGAAAAGGAATTAGAAAAACTGTTAGGCACCGGCCCCTGGAGTATTGCCACTGCTCGCCATTTGGGGTTGACTCCGGAATACGCTTTGAAACATCGTGTGGCGATGAGTGTGGGCGAAGATCCCAAAGGAATCACACATAAGACTGCTCCGGAATCCATAAAAACATCAGAGATGGATTCTGATACAGGAGAACTGAAATGGCAGC
>JAFZAR010000388.1 GCA_017557085.1 Verrucomicrobiota bacterium
ATCCGTTACCGGGGGTTACGCTTCGCTCACCCCCGGCTATTATCACATCACCCCTGACGGGGTTTCAGTCAGAATCCCTGACGGGATTTTTTACCATCTATTTTTCCAGAGCGGCGAAGAGCTTGTCCAGGGCTTCGTCCGCGTTTTTGCTTTCGCTGAGCAGGGTGACGAACTTGGAGCCGATGATGGCTCCGGCGGCGTTCTGCTGAGCGGCCTCCAGGGTCTGCTTATTGGAAATGCCGAAACCGATCATGCGCGGATTGCGGAGGTTCATGGCGTTGATCCGGCGGAAGTAGGCCTGCTTGGCATCATCAAAGGAACGCTGGGCACCGGTGATGGCGGCAGAGGAGACCATGTAGATGAAGCCGTCCGTGTGTTCATCAATGAAGCGGACGCGTTCATCGGAGGTTTCCGGCGTGATGAGCATGATGATCCGCAGGTCATAGCGGTCGGCGATGGGCTTGACGACTTCCAGATAGTCCTTGAAGGGCAGATCGGGGATGATGGCACCGCTCACACCGCATTCGACACAGCTGCGGCAGAAGGCTTCGATGCCGTACTGCATGATGGGGTTCAGATAGCCCATCAGCACCAGCGGGATCCGCACCTGATCTTTGATGGCCTTCAGCTGTTCAAAAAGTTTGCGAAGGGTCATGCCGTTCTTGAGCGCTTTGGTGGCCGCGTCCTGAATGACGGGACCGTCGGCCATGGGATCGCTGAACGGGATGCCGACCTCGATCATCGAGATGCCGCGGCGCTGGAGGGTCAGGATGACTTCGCCGGTGCCGTCGAGCGTGGGAGCGCCGGCGCAAAAATAGAGTGACAGGAGTTTCTTGTCCTGGTTTTCAGAGAATAGTTGATTGATCTTGTTCATTTTGATTTAAAGGGGTTCATAATTGTGAAAGGAACCGGGCGAGCCGGTCCGCGTCCTTCATGGCAGGAGCCGTTTCAAAACGGGAATTGAGATCAATGCCTGCCAGTTTTTCATGTTTAAAAGAGAGGACGCGCGGAGCGTCATCGGGACCGATGCCGCCGCTGAGGAGAAATGGTGTCCGGCCCGTATAGGCGGAGAGCACCGACCAGTCGAACTTCATGCCGCTGCCGCCGGGCAAAGGTGTTTTGGTATCGAAAAGGAAATAATCCGCGATGCCCTCGTATGCGGCAGTCCGGCGGAGGTCTTTGTCATCGGCGATGCTGAAGGCTTTGATAAAGAGGGGAGCGGATCCGCTGAACACGGAACGGAGAGACCGGAGATATTCGGGACTTTCGTGTCCGTGGAGCTGGACGATGTCGAGAGCATAGTCGGCGACATGGCGTTTGATCGTGTCCGCGTCCGCGTCCACAAAGACACCGGCACGCTTTGCTTTCTGAGGAAGGTATGACGGCGGCGCGGAGACGTAACGGCCGGAACGGGGCCAAAAGATAAACCCCATCCAGTCAATGCCCGTCCGCTCCACAGCGCGGATGTTTTCGGGCTCACGCATACCGCACACCTTGATGATCATAGTTTTGAAATGAATTCCGCTAACGCCCGGCCGGGAGCCTCTGTTTTCATAAAGGTCTCACCGATCAGAAATCCCCGGAAACCGGCCTGGCGGAGTTCGCGGACGGTCTGAGGATCGGAGATGCCGCTCTCGCTGACTTTGACCGCGTCCGGCGGCAGCAGTTTGGCCAGACGGTAGCTGTTCCGCACATCGGTGACGAATGAGCCGAGGTTGCGGTTATTGATGCCGCACATATCGGGCTCCAGCTCGGCATATTTCAGCTCCGGTTCGCTGTGCATTTCCAGCAGCACTTCCAGACCGATCTCGTGAGCGGTTTTCAGAAGAGCGCGGCAGTCTTTGAGCGGGAGATCGGCGGCGATAAGAAGCGACGCGCTCGCGCCGCAGAGACGCGCCTGGAAAAGCTGATACTCATCAATGACGAAATTCTTATATAAGATGGGGATCGTTACGCCGGCTTCGCGGGCCGTGCGGATAAATTCATCACGGCCGCCAAAGTATTTTTCATCGGTGAGGATAGAGAGCGCGGCGGCGCCGTTCTCCTGATAGTCCGGCGGTATCACCTCGGCACGGCCTTCTTCTTTGATCCAGCCTTTGGACGGGGAGCGGCGTTTGAACTCGGCGATGATGCCGCTGGCAGATTCACAAAGCGCGCGCGACATGGAAGGCACGGCGGAGTCGAGCATCTTTTCCACACGGCGGTGGATCTCATGCGGGCTCAGCTGGTCTTTGAACCGTTCGACTTCCACGCGCTTGTGGGCGACGATCTCTTCCAGTATGTCGGCCATTATGAATTGAGCTGAACGAATTTTTGGAAAGTCCGGAGCGCGGAGCCGCTGTCAATGGACTGGCGGGCGATCTCGACACATTCCCCGATCTCTTTCTGACCGCGTTCCAGCACCTGGATGCCAAAGGCGGCATTGGCCAGCACGATGTTTTTCTGAGCCGGCAGCGCGCGGTTTTCCAGAACAGCGTCGAAAATGGCGGCCGCTTCCTCTTCGGTCGCTCCGCCTACGAGTTCTTCGGGCTTGGCGATCTGGAATCCCAGGTCGGAAGGTTTGAAGATGCGTTCGTAATCGTTGGTCGTTACTTTGAAATCGCTCGTCAGCGAGATCTCGTCGTAGCCGTCAATGCTGTTGACGATCCCGTAGTCAATGCCGATGCGCTGATACACCTGATGATAAAGGCGCATCTGATCGAGATTGGCCACGCCGAGCAGCTGGCACTTGGGCTGGCTGGGATTGACCAGCGGGCCGAGCAGATTGAAAATAGTCGGGAACTGCAGTGCCTTGCGGATGGGGCCGACGAATTTCATGGCCTTGGCGAAAAGCTGGGCGTGCAGATAGACGATGCCCGCTTCATTGAGACTGCGGTTCAGCTTGTCAATGTCGTCCGTGAATTTGATGCCATGATGCTGGATGACGTTGGAAGCACCGCTGACAGAGGTCGCGGAGTAGTTGCCGTGTTTGGCCACTTTGTAACCGGCACCGGCGATCACGAAGCAGGAGGTCGTGGAGATATTGAAAGTGTTCTTGCGGTCGCCGCCTGTTCCCACCACGTCAATGTAGCGGTCGCAGTTGAGGATCGCCGGAACGCCTGTCTCCAGGATGCCGTCGCGGAAACCCAGCAGTTCATCTACGGAAATGCCGCGCATTTGCAGACCCGTCAGCAGCGCTGTGACCTGCTCCGGGGGAAATTCGTTCTTTGTGATCCCGATCAGGACTTGTTTCATTTCTTCCCGCGAGAGTTCCTCGTGGCCGAGCATCCGGTTCAGGATGTCTTTCATTGAATGTTCCATATTCTTAAATCCTTCTATTGTTCTAAGTGCAGCCAGTTTTCCATGATCCTGAGTCCGTTCGGAGTCAGGACGCTTTCGGGATGGAACTGGATGCCGCGGATGTTCATTTTCCGGTGACGCAGTGCCATGATCTGTCCCTCATCGCTTTCGGCTGTGATCTCCAGACAGTCAGGAAAACCATTTTTGCTGACGACCCAGGAGTGATAACGCCCCATGATGATGCGGCCGGGCAGACCGCTGAACATTTCATCGTTGCCTAACAGGGTGCCTTTTGTCGCCACGCCGTGAAAGACATCGCTCAGGTTTTCCAGTTTAGCGCCGAACACTTCGCCGATCGCCTGATGCCCCAGGCAGACGCCCAGGATCGGTTTCTTGCCCGCGTAAGTTTTGATGACGTCGAGCAGCAGACCTGCCTCGGAAGGGATGCCCGGTCCGGGGCTGAGAATGATCTTATCGAACGGCTCCAGATCGCTGAGTTGGAACTGGTCATTTCGATAGACGGTCACTTCCGCGTTAAATTCTTTTACCAGATGCGCCAGGTTATAGGTGAAGGAATCGTAGTTGTCAATGATCACTATTTTCATATTTTTACATCCTTTCCGCCATGGTGATGGCACGGCGCAGGGCTCCGAGTTTGTTGTTCACTTCCTGCAGTTCGTATTCTTCATTGCTCTTCGCGACGATGCCGCCGCCGGCCTGGAACCAGAGTTCGTTGTTGCGCGCGACAAAGGTACGGATGGTGATGGCCTGGTTCAGCGAACCGTTCAGACCGATATAACCGATGCATCCGCCGTAAGCGCCGCGGTTGTGCGGTTCGTATTCCGAGATCAGCTGCATGGCGCGGACTTTCGGCGCGCCGCTCAGTGTGCCGGCCGGGAATGTGTCAATGAAGGTCTGGATTGGATCAGCGTCATCGTTGAGCACACCGCTGACACGGGAGACCAGATGGATCACATGAGAATAGTATTGCAGATCTTTGTAGAAATCCAGTTTCACATCGTGGCAGTTCCGGGACAGATCGTTGCGTGCCAGATCCACCAGCATCACGTGTTCCGCGTTTTCTTTCGGATCCACCCGCAGATACTCCGCGCCTTTGCGGTCGGCTTCCGGATTGCCGGTGCGTTTAGTCGTTCCGGCAATGGGATCGATGTAGGCTTTGCGGCCTTCGATGCGGCAGTGGGTCTCAGGCGAGGAACCGAAGATGCGGAATCCGCCAAAATCAAAATAGAAAAGATACGGGCTGGGATTGATGCTCCGCAATGCCCGGTAGAGTTTGAAATCATCACCTTCAAAACGCTGAATGAAACGGCGTGAGAGCACGATCTGAAAGACGTCGCCGCGCAGACAGTGGCGGATGCCGCGCCGGATATTCTCCTTGTGTTCCTCATCGGTCAGCGTGCTGGAAACATCGCCTACGGGATGGAAGTCATAGGCCCGAATGTTCGGCTTGTTCATCTGTTTGTAGATCGTTTCGATCTCGTCTTCACTGCCCAGAGTGATGATCGTCAGCTGATTGTTGAAGTGGTCGAATACGATGATATCCTTGTACAGGATATAGTACATATCGGGCGCGTCGTTTTTCTCCTGAGTCTCGTCTTTGACGTTGATATTCTCAAAGTAGCGCACGGCGTTGAAAGAAGTGTAGCCGTAAAGGCCGCACACGTCCGCGTGTTCGCCGGAGACCTGCACACGGTCAATGAGTGTGTGGATGGCCTGAGCGCTGCCGAACCCGGTACCGATCGTGTGTTGTTCCGTAGTGCCGTCGGGGAAAGTGATCACCGCCGTACCGTGACCGATCGCGACACTGGCAATGGGATTGATGCCGATGAACGAACGGGAATTATCCTTTTCGTGATAATCGGAGCTTTCCATCAGCGCGCTCTGCGGATAGATATCGCGCAGCCGCATATACACACCCACAGGAGTGTAAAGATCGGCCAGGAACGAGCGCGCGGTTGTTGTATATTTAAAAGTTTCCATATTCACCTGCCATTTCTTTGTGTGAGAGGTAAGTCCCGATATCTTTATCACCGCGGCCGCTGACCGTCAGGACTACCACTTCATCTTTCTTAAATTGCATTTTTGACAGCGCGGCAATGGCATGAGCGCTTTCCAATGCCGGGATGATCCCCTCCATGCGTGTCATTTCGTAGGCGGCCCTCACGGCTTCATCATCATTGATGCTGTAAACGGTGGCCCGGTGTTGTGTGGCCAGATTCGCGTGCATCGGGCCGATGCCGGGATAATCCAGACCGGCGGAGAGACTTTCCGCCTCGATGATTTGGCCGTCGGGTGTCTGCATGACGAGCGTTCTGGAACCGTGCAGAATGCCTACGCGGCCCGCGTGGATAGTCGCCGCCGTATGTCCCGTATCGGCCCCCAGACCGCCGGCTTCCGCCAGGACGATCTTCACGCGTTCATCATCAATGTAGTGATAAATTGTTCCCGCGGCATTCGATCCGCCGCCTACGCAAGCCATCAGCACATCAGGATAATCGCGTCCGATCTTCTCCTTCAGCTGTTCCTTGATCTCCGCCGAGATGACGCTTTGCAGACGCGCCACCATGTCGGGATAGGGATGAGGTCCCACCGTTGAGCCGATAATATAAAAAGTATCAGAAGGATGACAGCACCAGTCGCGGATCGCCTCATTGGTGGCGTCTTTCAGGGTCCAGTTGCCTGTTTTCACAGGACGCACCTCCGCGCCCAGCATCTTCATGCGCTCCACATTCACGTGCTGACGTTCTACGTCCAGGGCTCCCTGGTACACCACACAAGGCATATCCATCAGCGCGCATACCGTAGCGGTCGCCACACCATGTTGACCGGCACCGGTTTCGGCAATGATGCGCTTCTTGCCCATCTTCTTCGCCAGCAGGATCTGTCCGATCGTGTTATTGATCTTATGCGCACCCGTGTGGTTCAGATCCTCCCGTTTCAAATACAGCCGGCAGCCGTACTTGTCGCTCATGCGCTTGGCCGGATAAAGAGGCGACGGCCTTCCCACATAATCGCGCAGCAGCTCCGTATATTCCTTTTGAAACTCTTCCGACTCAATGATCGGCAGATATTCCTGGCGCAGCTTTTCCACGGTCGCGTAGAGGATCTCCGGCACATAAGCGCCGCCGAACTCCCCGTAGAACCCTTTTTCATCCAATAAATATGTTTTTTTCACACTAGCATCCCCAGAAAGTGAAAATATGAGTACTTTTTATCTCAACCCACAGGCTGGGAATGAAATACAAAAGTTCCCATGCCTTTTTTATACAAACTTTGTCCTGTATAAGCAATACATTTATTTGCTAAAAAACAAACCGCATCTTTCGCTTACTGCCGAGGATGCGGTTATGTAACAAAAAAACGGATTAAACTATTCATAGTCTAAACCGCCGATCAAATCTATATGTATAACACAAACACAACACGACCTCGGCGGAACTATCGCCAGGACCACCAATTAGTCATGCCAGTGTTGTACATGTTAACATTCACAACGCGCCCAATCTACCACATCACCGGAATAAGGCAAGTATTTTTGTATGATTTTTTTCAAATTTGTTTGAAATTATGTTTTAAAAACATTATGTTCCTGATGCGTAATTATTTTATAACACGAGACTTGTGAATCAGCAAAGTGAAAAGCGTCAAATGGAATGGGATATAAAAGGAAATGGTGGGCCCAGAGGGATTTGAACCCCCGACCAAGCGATTATGAGTCGCCTGCTCTGACCGCTGAGCTATGGGCCCATAGAAACAACCAACCGAACTTTATAGGAATGAGGTGCCAAAAGCAAGCCCAATTCCTTTTATTTATTCAAAATGGTCGTTTTTCAAGGTGTACTCGATATGATGCTATCTCACTGATTTTAAATGTGAAACGATGAGAAAAACGATTCGGTGGGATCATTCTCCAATGATCTTGACCAGGACGCGTTTTCTCCTCATGCCGTCAAATTCACCGTAGTAGATTTGTTCCCAGGGGCCAAAGTCCAGTTCGCCTTTGGTGATGGCAACGACGACTTCGCGCCCCATGACCTGGCGTTTGAGATGGGCATCGGCGTTGTCCTCACCGGTGCGGTTGTGGTGGTAGTGTTCCGGCGAAGGGTTGAACGGGGCCAGATTTTCCAGCCAGACTCCAAAGTCGTGGAGTAGTCCGCTTTCGGCGTCGTTGATGAAGACGGTGGCGGTGATGTGCATG
>JAFZAR010000389.1 GCA_017557085.1 Verrucomicrobiota bacterium
AGCATTGGAACTTTCAGAAGCAGCAGAGAAATTTTTTGGAGCAAATGATGATTTGTCCAAACAAAGAGAAAAAATCAAAATGCTGTTGCCAGAAAGCAATGACACGGAAATAGACAGGTTGCCTCCCGTAAATATTCTTGAGATAGAAGAGACCAATTCCTCAAAGGAAAAGACGGGAAATTTTTTACTTTTTATGGCAATCGATTCAGCAGAGAATAAAATCGCGTCGTTAATATATAAAAAAGAGTATGAAGAAGCGTTGAAGTTAACTTATGCGGCAGAGGATCTTTTTGGGGTGGATCAGATACTATACGCACAACGAGCAGCTATATATGATGAATTAGCCAAATATGAATGGAGTGTTGCAGAATGGAAAAAGTGTACACAAGATTTTCCCAAGCTCGGCTTTATTCGACTAGCGAAAACCTATCGTAAAAGTGGACAATATCAAGAAGCTATGAAAACGATAGAAACGGGATTGCAAAATGAAGTTATAAAAAATGATCAGAAATCATTCATTTTACTCTTTAAATTACAAATGGATATGCTGGAGCAAGACAAAAAATATCAGGAAGCGTTGGAGAAATGTGATGATGTTTTAAAAGAGCTTCCAGCTTCTCAGAAAGAGCTTTGCACCGAGATAGAAGAAATCAAAGAGAATATTAAGAAAAAAATATAATTTCATATCGTGCAAAGAACGAATACAATGACACATCTCTGTTTCAAAAAAAATTCATTCTCTTGTGAGATACTAATGTTCCGTTTTAGTTTTCTTTGAGATAATAGCCGCCGTTGCGGGGAGCTCCTCTGAATTCGATATCACTGATTTTTAACTGTTTCAGGTAGCGTTCCACAGAACGAAGCGGGATATTCAAAGCCTTCGCGATGGCATTGCTCCGGCATCCGGGATTCTGCCGGATGTATTCTAACACCGCGTTTACTCCGCCATTTACTCCGCCATTTACTCCGCCACTTTGTGACGGAAGATGCTGTTCCAATGTGCGCAGGATCTCTCCCAGCATGAATTGTATGAACGCACCGGAGTCGCCGGCTTTTGTACTTTTGCGGATGGCATCGTAGTATTTTTTCTGCTGTTCATGCACCATGGTTTCGACAGGAAGATGCTGAAACAAGGGATGAAGTTGGGTGAGGATCAGGGATTGCCAAAGCCGTCCCATTCTTCCATTGCCGTCCGTGAAAGGATGGATGAACTCAAATTCATAATGGAACACACAGCTGCGGATCAGAAGATGATCTTCAGCCTTCTTCAGCCAGTTAAAAAGATCCTTTATCAGAACAGGAACACGGCTTGCCGGCGGAGCGATATGGATGACCCGTGTTTTATCAAAGACACCTACACCGCCCTGGCGGAAATGTCCGGCTTCATCGCAGAGAGCGGCCATCATGGCGGCGTGAGCTTTCAGCAGATCTTCGATGGAAAACGGGTCGAGTTTGGGAAACAGTTCATAAGCGGCAATGGCGTTTTTGACTTCCTGTATTTCCCGGAGCGGGGCAATGACCTTTTTGCCGTTCAGGATGTCGGTCACTTGCGCTTCAGATAAAGTATTGCCCTCGATGGCCAGCGAGGAGTGGATGGTTTTGATTTGATTTGCCTTGCGCAGTTTCAGCGTGTTTTGAGCCTCGTACCGCAGGGAATAACGCTCAATGAGAGCGGATATCTCCGCGATCATAGAGATCGTTTTCGGGGTCAAAGTGAATGGCGGTTTATAGGGCATATAGAGGGTAAGGTTCACTTTCTCCGGCGGTAGAGTTTGCCGGGCAGCTGCTGGACTTGTTTTTTGAGTTCCAGACCGCAGAGAGCGCTCAGGACGACATGAGTGGGAAGGGATGTTTTTTGTATAAGCGCGTCTATGTGCTGCTCCTCATAAGTAATAGCGGCGAGGACGGCGGTCTCCTGGGGTGTCAGTTTGATGGCGAGAGATTCTGTGGCGGTCGTGGGCAGGGTGAAAGGGATCTCGTCCTGGACAGGAGTTTTTTCTTTTTGTTCATTCTGTTGCCGGGCAGAGCCGGACCGGAACCCGGCCAGGTATTCAAATTCACTCAGGATGTCCTGGATGTCATCACAGAGCTTGGCTCCTTCCTTGATCAGACGGTTGCATCCGCTGCTGCGGGGAGAATCTATCCTGCCGGGAATGGCAAAGACTTGACGATTCATTTCCGCAGCCATTCCAGCCGTGATGAGCGCGCCGCTGGTCTGATTGGCTTCCACGACCAGAGTGCCCAGAGTCATCCCGGCAACGATTCGGTTGCGGATGGAATAGGTATTGCGATTCCCCGCATAACTCATGGGAAATTGCGAGATCACCGCGCCGTTTTGAGAGATTTCCTCAAAAAGTTTAACATTTTCCGCCGGATAGACCACGTTGATCCCGTTGCCCAGTACGGAGATCGTTCTGCCTTTGGAATTCAAAGCTCCTTTGTGTGCCGCGGTATCAATACCGCGCGCTCCGCCGCTGACGACCGTGATCCCCGCGTAAGCCAGCTGCTGGGCGAATTTCTGAGCGGTTTCAATTCCGTAAAGAGTTGTCAGACGTGAGCCGACGATCGCGATAGAGTTATGATCCTGCGGAAGTATCTGTCCCCGGACATACAGCAGGAAAGGCGGATTATAGATCTCCTTCAGAAGTTTGGGATATTCCTCATCTTCCTTCAGGATGATGTGACAGCCGGCGTTTTGGATGCGGCGTATCTCTGCCGCCAGATCCACCGTTTTTTCCCAGTTCAGGATGGCGGCGACGGTGTCGGCGCTGATCCCGGCAATGCCGGACAGCTGACTCTCTGACGCTGAAAAGATATTGACGGCATCGCCCAGCGCCGAGCGCAGCTTGGCGTAGGTTGCCGGGCCGACACCGTCTATCATATTCAAAGCGATATGTGCTTCCTGAGAAGTCATGCTGTCATTTGCGGGATTTACTTCAGAACGCTGATATTTTTCAGAGTGAATTCCACATTCTCACCTTCCACGCCGTAGTAACCGCCCCAGCCGATGCGAAGCTCTTTGATCTTGTCCAGATCCAGTTTGCCGTTCGGATCGGAAGACCATCCGGCCAGGCCGAACTGATTCCGGGGGATGTAAACGCGGCGGTAGTCGCTCTGACCGCGGGCGCACAAGCTGAAGCCGCTTTGTGCCAGATACTGACCGCCGTCGGAATCTATCAGGATGGCCAGCAACTGGGTGGAGGTACGCTGGGACGGCGGAACTTTGATGTCCAGAGTGATAAGCTCCATGCCGCTCAGGTCCAGCTCCTGTCCAAAGCAGAGGAACAGGAACGTGTCTGTATTTCCTTTGGTCAAGGTCGCTTTGGCGTTCCAGGCTGAATCATTTTCCACTTTTTCCACCGTGGCGCGAACGAACTCGCCCGCGCCTTTGCCGGGATCGTTCAGTTTCAGAGCGGTCGCCTCATAAGCGGGGAAAGCCCGGATGTCGCCGGTTTGTTTGCGTTCCTTCTGTTTGTCGAAGGTGAAGGCCGCCGCATTCCATCCGGCCAGCTTGATCTGATAGCTTTCGCTTTCTTCCAGAGCGGTGACTTTGCCCGTGTTAGGATCCCACATTCTGGGATGACCGCTGGCCGCGAAACGAACGGTTTCCTGACACGGTTCCTTGGAATCATTGAAGATGTAATACACCTCGCGGTCGGGGAAGGAGCGGTGTGTGACTCTCAGCGGGGATTCCTTGCTGTCGGCGGTAAAGTCGCGTTCCAGCAGATTGTTCAGGATATGCGCGTTCATGCTCTCCATGCCCATCGGCAGGAAAAGAGCGATGCCGCCGGCTTCGTTACGTATCGGTTTGAGCGGAGCCGGTTCAGCACCGAAGAGGCGTTTGGATATCTCTTTGACCTCGCTGCTGGGGAAATCGGTTTCGGAATTCTGAGGCAGAGCGCCGGAAGCGATCAGGATGCCGCCTTTTTGTACGAACTTCTCCAGTTGTTTCCAGGTTTCCAGAGGCAGGGTATCCACCGAAGGCAGGATAACGGCACGCCAGCTGACACCGCAGGGATGTTCCAGACCTTTGTCGGTCACAGCGGCATCCGTGATGGCGCGGCTGTCAATGATCGTGAAGTCGCGTCCGGAACGCCAGAGAGAATCAGAAACCGTGGCATAGCAGCCGCTGATGGCCAGAACGTCCGCGGAGTCGTTTGCCCAGGTGCGTGAAGGAATATAACGGGGCCAGCAACTTTCCACCGGGTAGAGGACAGCGGTGTCCACCACCTGATTGCCGCCTTCGGTCATCAGGATGCTGCGGCCTGTCCAGTCGTTCAGCTCTTGTATTTGCTGATCGGTCAGGCCATTCCAGGAATAGTAACTGGTGATGCGGTTGACACCGCCTACGATCTGGCGACCTAAAGTCCCGCGTATCTCATCTGCCGTAACGGTGATCCGGGGACGGTTATCGCCGGCCGG
>JAFZAR010000390.1 GCA_017557085.1 Verrucomicrobiota bacterium
TCTTTCTTGACTCTAAAGGGATAAGACTCTACCATTAACAACAAAATGAGCGGTTGCTTGTTTAGTGTATTGATCTATGAGTGTTCATTTTAAGACATTTAATTCAGGACGCGCACCCATGTTTGATGTAAATGGTCCGTGGCAGCAGTTTATGATGTTTCGGCGGGCGATCATCCTGGCGGTGCTGATATTGATTCCCGTGGGGATATTTTATTCCAGCTTTTACACAGTTGGTCCGGAGGAAGAAGCGATCGTGCTGACGTTTGGAAAGCACACCAGCACGGTGGGACCGGGAGCGCATTTCAAGTGGCCGTTTGGGATACAGTCGGTTTATAAGTTCCCTGTCAAACGCCAACTGAAAGAGGAGTTCGGATTCCGTACCGCGGAAAGTCTTAACAGCAGAGGCCCTTCTACTTATATGCAGGATCTTCGCGCGGAAGCTCCTAAGCTGGTAGGCAGTTTTCTGAGCAGTTATCGCCGTTATGGTTCGAGCGCGCAGGATATGAAGGCGGAGTCTGTGATGCTGACAGGCGATTTGAACCTGGTAGAGGTCGAATGGGTAGCTCAAAGTCATGTGAGCGATATCCGTCAGTGCCTGTTCCAGACCCGTGAGCCGATGGAAACATTCCGTGATGCGAATATTGCTGTGATGCGTAAACTGGTTGGTGACAGAACGATGAGTGAAGTAGTCACGACCGGACGTTCGGAGATCGAGAACCAGGCCAAGATCGAGCTGCAGGCTCTCTGCAAGAATTACGGCTTGGGTATCACGGTGGATCAGGTGATCCTGCAGGATGTCGCGCCGCCGGAGAAAGTCCAGTTTGCTTTCAAAGAGGTCAATCAGGCCCAGCAGGAAAGAGAAAGCATGATCAATCAGGCGGAGAGAGAATACAATAAAGTGATCCCGGAGGCCAAAGGTCAGGCTCAGGGTATGATCAAACAGGCAGAAGGTTATGCTGCGGACAGAACAAACCGCGCTTATGGTGATGTGGCCAAGTTCAACGCGCTTCTGGCTGAGTACAAGAAAGCCCCAGAGGTTACCCGGAACCGTCTTTATCTGGAAGCTATGGAAACCATCTTGCCGCAAGCCGGTAAGAAGCTGGTTGTGGATTCATCGGTGCCGAATTTGATCCCTCTGGTGAATGATACTGCCACTGGAAAAGTGAAACCCTCGGAGAAGAACGTGGATCAAACACGTTAGCCCATAGGAGAAAAGATGATGAAAATCAAATTGATTGCGATTTTAGCCGTGGTGTGCGCGTTGGTTCTGGTGAACAGCGCTTTTGTGGTCAACGAGTGGGAACAAGCATTCGTGACCCGTTTCGGCAAGGTGGTAGGTAAGGCGGAAACTCAGCCCGGTCTTTATTTTAAGCTGCCTTTTATTGACCAGATACATCGTTTTGAAAAACGTATCCTGGAATGGGAAAGTTCTCCCAGCCAAATGCAGGATATGGAAAAACGCTATATCGTTGTCGGGGCTTATGCCCGCTGGAGAATAACGGATCCGGTACTCTTTTATGAAAGGATCCGTGATGAACGCGGAGCCCGGACCCGCCTGGATGACGGTATTGACGGAGCTATTCGCACGGAGATCGCGCAGCATCGTCTGATCGATGTGGTGCGTTCCGAAAAACGGGAAGTCGCGCTGGAAAACAGTGACTATGATACCGAAAGCAAACTGCTGGATTTTCGTTTGGGGCGTGAGATGATCACCCAGAATGTTCTGGCGCGCGCCAAAGAGCGGACAGCGGGCTGGGGTATCGAGCTGATAGATGTGCAGATCAAGCTCATCAATCTGGAACCGGAGACGGAAGCCAAAACGATGCTGCGTATGTCCAGTGAACGTCAGCGTATCGCAGAAAAATTACGCTCAGAAGGTCAGGGTGAACTGCAGCGCATCACAGGTGAAAAAGAGCGCGATCTGAAGGCTATTATCAGTGAGGCCTACCGTGAAAAACAGAAGATCGAAGGTGACGCGGACGCTATTGCCGCCCAGATCTATAATGAGGCTTATAACGCGGATGAGCAGTCTCGTGAACTTTATGAGCTGACCCGAAAACTGGAAAGCTATCAGAAGATATTTTCAGAAGAGGATACTCTGCTGCTTTCAACAGATAATGATCTGTTTGATCTGCTGAAAAGTCATAAATAACAGTTTACCATAAATTGAAAGCTGTTCAGCTCGTTTTATGAGCTTGCTGGAGATCATAGCTATTGCTGTTGGGCTGGCGATGGATGCCTTAGCGGTTTCAATCGTTATTGGCTCCAGTCCTTATAATGTGGGATTTCGGCCCACATTTCGGGTGGCTTTTCACTTTGGCCTGTTTCAGTTCTTAATGCCGGTGCTGGGATGGTATGCCGGAATCAAGATTGCTGGTTATGTTCAGGTGTTCGATCACTGGATCGCTTTTCTATTGCTGGCATGGATCGGCGGCAAGATGATTTTTGATTCTGTCAAAGGGGAGGATAAATCTTGGAGCAAAGATCCTACGCGAAAAAGTCAGCTGTTCTTCTTGAGTGTCGCCACCAGCATAGATGCATTCGCGACAGGTTTTAGTCTCAGTATGCTGCGTGTGGATATCTGGCAGCCCAGTGTGTTGATCGGCGTAATCACTGCGCTTTTATCCTGGGGAGGAATGTGTTTCGGCTGTTATCTGGGCAAGCGCTTTGGTCAATGGATGACGACCATTGGCGGATGTGTACTCTGCCTTATCGGATTGAAAATATTACTGGAACATCTTTTATCCAGTTAGATCCACAGTCTTATTTTTGTTTGACCTGATCCGCGTGACGTGCCATCCAGACTTTTGCGGCGTAGGCACTGGGATGTTCCGGAGCGACTTCAATGAATTTCTGATAGCACTGATAAGCGTTTTCTATATCAGAAAAGCGTGTGTCATAAATCATACCCAATTCCAGCCAGGTATTTGCGTACTTGTCATTCAGACGAGCTGATTTCAAAAGTTCCAAAATGGCTTCGTTGGGATAATTGGCTTTGTTCAATGCCAGCGCGAAGTTGTATCGGGCTTCCCAGGAATCCGGATTAACAGCCAGAGCATTTTCAAAAGCCAGCAAAGCGGAACTATATTCTCCGGCGGAGTAGTAGGCCAGACCAAGATTGAAATGCGCGTCATACCAGTTAGGATCTTTCTGGATCGCTTTCAGATAGTATTCCGCGGCTGTGGCCATATCTTTATTTTGGTGAGCGCGGTAAGCTCTCTGGAAATCAGCCAGTCCGGCTTGTCTGTCGCCGGAAGCCGGTTTGGGAGGATTCTTGTACTTATAAGTATTGTAAACATGGATAGGCTCTTTGGGTGTTTCAGTGAGTTCTGTATCCTCCTCATTCTCATCGGGAATTACGGAAATCGTAGGAGGAACAGGCTGGACACCAGCGTTACTTACTTTTTCTTTTGGTTTATTTGTCTGCTTATTTTTCTCTGTATTTGAGTCAGGCTCGGTTGTTGTGCTGTTCTCCTTTTTAGAGAACATACGAGTGAAGATATTTCCTTTTTTATCGGAGTTTTCGCCTTTGTTGTTGGTTTCTTTAGGAATAATAGAAATGATTTTTTTGCCTTCAGGTTTGCTTTCAGTTGTTTTAATTTCTTTTACTTGAGGCTCAGACGGAGTTTCAATCTCTTCTTCATCCAGGTCTGGAATAGGAGAGATGACGGGTTCACGTTGTTCTGCTAAGTTGACTTGCAGATCTCCAATTTTATCAACGGTTTTTTCGACAGGAGCTTGTGTATTCTTTACCGTGACATCTACTTCTTCCAAAGGTTCTTCAGCCTGTTTGACAGGAGGTTGGGGTTGTACAGTTTCCACTGCAGGAGAGGTATTGATGTTCACATTTTCATTGCGAGCCGGAGGGGTAACTTCTTTCGGTGTTGAAGGTTCTTGTTTTTGAACATTTTCTGCTGATGGTGCAGCTTGTTGTATGGAAGCTGTTTCGACCTTTGGTTCTTCTTGTTTGGGAGTTGTGTTGACAGGAGCGGGAGTCTCTGCGTCCAGTTTGGTGATTACTACGTTTACATTTGTTTGTGTAGCAACTGTTTCAACTGGATTAGTTGCCTGAGCGAGAACCTCTTGGTTTGTGGATACCTGGGATTGAGTTTGTGCGGCAATTTCTATAGTCTTCTCTGTTTGTGGAGGTTCTGTGACTGGAAGTGTAGGTTGTTCAACGACTTTGACTTCAGGCGTTTTTTCTTCCACCTTATTTTCGACAGAAGTCTGTTCTTGCTGAGGTGCTTTTACTTCTTCTTTAGCTACTTGTTTAGGCTGAACCAAAGAAGATAGAGCAATGATTTGATTTCTAACCGCTTCGGCCGTAGATGATGCGGGAACACGCTTCAGGTATTCATTATAGGCGCGGATAGCTGTCTGAATGTTTGTTTCTCCGCCTTTTTGTTGGAAGATAACTCCCATGTTCAGGTAAGGAGGTGCGTATGAGGTATCATATCTGGCACTGTATTGAAATTGCTGAAGAGCCTCCGGGATCCTGTTCTCTGCCATCAGGATCAGTCCCAGAGAATTATGAGCTTTCGCGTTCCCCGGTGAGAATTTAAGGAAATTATTCAGACAATCAACAGCTGTATTCGTCTGCTGAATAGCTAAATAGGCATAACCTATTTTCTCCCAGGCATCAGCGGATTGATTGTTGAAACGCAGATAGGAGGAAAATGAGTTGATTGCCAAATTATAGTTTTTCATATCCAGGTAGAGACATCCCAGATTATAAGGGAGAATGCTCATGCCGGGATTGAGGGTATTGGCTCTCTCGTAAGCTAAAAGAGCTTTTTGATGGTCGCCGCTTTGGTGATAAGCCATTCCCAGAAAGAGCCATGCTCTTTCATTGTTTGGCATACGTTTAGTGGCTTTTTCTATTTTCTTGATCGCTTCACTTAAACGGTTTTGCTTGAGGAGAGCTTCCCCTTGAAGAAGTGCTTTGGGGCCGGAAGGTGTACAACCGGTCAATACTCCCACAGCGAGTGAAAGTGTCAAAACATAAGAAAAAATATGTTTGATTTTGAGTGCCATAAGCATGCCTGTTATCCTATTCTGCTTTGTATTTGCTAGAAAGACCTTGAAATTCTATCCGTTTGCCTAACAATAACCGTCAGCCGACGGGCAGATTATAACAACTCTCGTCAGTTAGCAAAAGAGTAATTTGTTGACTATTTTAAAGATAACAGGCGAAAAGCCCTTGTTTTTTGATCCAATGACATTTTTCAGAGAGAAAATGTATAGGATCATGGTTTTGTTTTCTGTCTTTGTGGGGTTGTTTTTTAGCCTGCCAACGTCCTCATGGGCAAAAGATTTATTTTCCAAAGTGGTTGTTGTTGAATCATCTGACGCGATGCAGTCTTTTGTGCCGAATCCGGAAAAAATAAGGGAGATGGTGGACGTTGGAATCAAAGAAGTAACAGGGAAAGAAACGGTTTTAAATGGCATTCTTTCTTTGATTTCGACCAACGATATCGTTGGAATCAAGGTTTATACTCTTCATTCCGAAACAGGAGGGACTCGTCCGGAAGTTGTTCGTGCTGTGGTTGATGTATTAAAAGAAGCTGGTTTGCCTTTGGATCACATTATTTTGTGGGATCGTTCTATGGATACTCTCAGAAGTTCGGGTTTTTTGAAGTTATCCAAGGAATTAAAGGTGGGTATTGCCGCGTCTACGGTAGAAGGATTTGATAAAGATGTTTCATATAACTCTTTCTTTCCATCGAGCTTAGTTGCTGGAGATGTGGAGTTTGATAATAAAAATAATTTCAATATAACGACAATCGCTCCTGTGGATTCAGATGTGGGAAGACGGTCATTTTTGACGAAGCTTTTGACAGAGCGAATCACCAAAATCATTATGATAACACCGCTTTTGCATCACAATTTGTTGGGGACAACAGGACATATATATAGTTTAGCCTCAGGTAGTACAGATAATTTTCTCCGTTTTGAAATGGATGGTGACCGCTTAGCGGAGGCGGTTTCGGAAATCTATGCGATGGAAGAGGTTGGAGATCGTGTGGTTTTGTGCATAACAGATGCTTTATTGTGCCAATATCGTGGTCAGAACAACGGTTTTCTCCATTATTCTAAGCCATTGAATGAGTTGAGGTTTTCATTTGATCCGGTGGCTTTGGATTGGATGTCGCTCAAAACGATGCTGGATATCCAGAACAGTGTTGATGGAGTGAATCAATCGCTTTCCGTATTTTCTCCCTCTGGCAAGACTTTGTGTGAAAACGCGATTTTATTGGAACTGGGCAATGGAAATGAATCGAAACTTCAGGTACAGAGGATCGATATTGGAAAAGGTGTAGGTTCAATTAAAGAACCAGCTTTACCAAAAGATATTACAAAGAAAAAATCCTGGTGGAAGTTTTGGAAGTCAAGGTAGAGAAAGATAAAAAAATGTTTTTCTGAAAAGTGTTCTTGAAAACAGATTTGATAAAAGATAAGTTCGTCATGGCGCAGTTTGCTGTGTGCGTGTGAGTTGTTTATTCAGTGTATTCAGGAGGTATGTTTCTCAATGATGAAAAGTATAGGAAAAGGAA
>JAFZAR010000391.1 GCA_017557085.1 Verrucomicrobiota bacterium
GGTGAGCGAAGCGTAACCCCCGGTAACGGTACCCCTAAATCCCTCACCCTGAAGGGGTGACAGGATACATCAACAATAGATCCAGATATATAAGCCTGGATTTTTTATTTGCTGATAACGATTTTGAGATTATGCAGACGAGCGGGTCGCCCGTCTCCACAAAACATATTGATTTCAATATGCTTATCGAATCTTTTGAAGGATCTCTTTCAGCTTCTCCGATGTCACAGGCTTGGTCAGACATCCGCTGAAGCCCTCTTCCTGGTAATGTTTCAGGAACTCTGTGTCCGCTGTGATAAGGTAGATGGGCAGACCCTTGTATTGCGTCTGGACGTGTTTGGCGAACTCCGCGCCGCTCATGCCGGGCATCCACATATCCGTCAGGACCGCGGTGAAACGTTTCTCCTTCAGGATCTCCAGTGCCTCATCGCCGGATTGCGCCTTGACGATGTCCGTCACACCGGCCTTTTTGCAGAGCGCTTCCAGTACCTTGAGATTCATCAGCACGTCATCCACCATCAGCAATGAGACCGAGCTTGCCGCGTGGATGGCTTTTTCTTCCTTCTTTTCTATCGGAAGCTCTTCCTCTTCAGTGTGTTCTAATGGCTTTGAATCCACATTGTTCAGCTTCACGGTAAAGACACTGCCTTTGCCCACTTCGCTGTCCACACTGATCGTGCCGCCCATCTGTTCGACCATCAGCGTACAGATGCTCAGACCCAGTCCCGTGCCGCCGGTCTGCGTCATGTTCTGTATTTGCTGGAACGGCTTGAAAATGGCCTTGAAGTACTTCTTCTCAATGCCGATACCCGTATCATGAACAGAGAATATCAGATCGCGTTTTGCGGGATCGCCTTCCACCGGCTGGCAGGAGGCTTTGAGCGTGACCGAACCCTGTCTGGTGAACTTCACCGCGTTGCCTATCAGATTGAACAGGATCTGATAGACACGCTGGCTGTCCAGTTTGAGCGCCGGCATACGGGGCTGGAATTCCATCTTCAATTCCAGATTTCCATCCGCCGCGCGGTGGCTGAAAGCCTTGATGACCTTGGTGCCCAGTTCCTTAAAGTCGCAGAAGTCATAGGTGTAAACCATGCTTCCGGTATCCAGCTTGGACAAGTCCAGCATATTGTTCACCAGTTCCATCAGTACGTTGCCGCTGAAGGCGATATTCTCCAGATACGTCTCCATCAGTTCCGGCTCTACATTTCCGTATTTCAGCAGCTCCGAGAAGCCGATGATCGCGTTGAGCGGAGTGCGGATGTCATGGCTGACACAGGCAAAGAAGAAACTCTTGGCTTTCTCCGCCTGGACAGCGCGGTCGCGTTCTGTCATCAGATTTTGGAGTATCTCTTTACGATTCAGCGCCGCCTCCATCACATGCTGGAAGTACTTCAGCATGTTCAGTTCCATGGGGGTCAGCTCGCAGTGCGGATGATTGAAGCAGATCGCGACATTGCCGCGAACAATGTCTTTCTGCTTGACGCACGCTGTGCAGATGGTCTTGATCTGCTTGCGGTACAGATAGCTGTCCCATTCCTTGATCCCCAGCGCGTCGGGTTTGCAGCAGTCCTGCATCAGATGGATATTGCCCTTTGCCAGAGCGTGTTTCCATTCCTCATATCTTTCTAAGGGCAAGGCCTTCAGGCAGGAAGGATCTATCTCCTTGTCAAAGCCTACCATGGATTCCAGATAGATGCCGTCTTCGTCATACCGGGCATACCAGCCCATCTGCGCGTTGAAAGACCGCACCAGAATGGCGATGATGGCCTTGATCGCTTTTTCAATATTCTGATTCTCCAGCAAGAGCGTTTCCAAGCAGTCAGTTGTTGATTTCTGCATCACCAACTGTTTCTTTTGCTGCATATTATTTCGATAGAAAATGAGCAGTATGGCCAGCAGAGCCGCGGTGACCAGGGCCGCGATCAGTATCGCCAGCTGCATCGGGGTCAGGATCGGCTTTTTGACACCGGAGAAGGTGGCCGACTGCAAATAGTGGCGGAGCTGATCCTGAGTGAAGGATTTCAAAGTCCGGTCAATGACGTTCCTTACAGACTCATCCAGATTCACACTGTAGATGAACCGCATCGGGTCATCAAATTCATTGGGCAGAGTGGATCGGAAGACCAGTCCCGAATGATGATGCGGCTGGTTCCACAATGTGTACTGGGCCGCCTGCAGACTGTCTATCGTGTAATCGGCTTTACCATATTCAACAGCCTGATAGCAGGAGTGCCGGTCCGGGCAGAGGATGATATTTGTTTCGGACAGGGTCTCGCCGAAAAACTTCCTCAGCGCGTAGTCATCCTCCGCGATCGCCACCTTGCCATGTTCAGACTCAATGTCACCTTTATTCTTATTAAACACCTTTACCTGCGGCAGATAGATACTGCTCCGGCTGATGACGGTTTCTCCCAGAGGTCTGATGTCTCCGCCAAAACCGACCCAGATGTCGCTTTCCCCGTGCAGGAGTCTCCGGCGGGCTTCCTCGGAAGTGGCCGGCGGCAGATATTCAAATTTCAATCCGGTATCATGGCTGATTTGATCAAACAGCCTGCTGGTAAAGCCGACCGCTTTCTTTTGGGTCGGATTATAAACTTTCAAAGGCGGTATCTCCGGGGAAATATCCACACGGATCTTACGGTTTTTGAAACTCTTGATCTTTTCGATCTCCTCTTCGTTCAACATCAGGATGTCCGAGTTATAAGTCGGAAAATTCTTGTCCATGAGATCTTGTCTGAAATGGGGATCATTGCGCTGCAGATAGGCCATGCCGCGGTCTATCTCATCTTTCAGCCAGGGCTTATCCTTGTTGATGCACAGATAGGTCAATTCCGAGGGGAACACGGCCAGCGGCTTGAGTCCCTGCGGGGCGCAGGTGTAAACAGCGTCATTGGTTCCATCCAGAACGGACTTTTCTGCCTGAGCCAGAGTATCATAGTAATGAAAACTGTAGTGGATGCCGTACTGGTTCAGGAACCGTGCCAGTATGACATCGGCTGTACTGCCTTCCGGCACCGCGATCCGGGCATTGTCCCAGGTGGCAAACTGATTCGGCTGCATTTTGCTGCCTTCCAGCGAAGTGGCCAGAAAGAAGTAGATCACTCCAAAATCCTGATTGGAATACAGCCAGTACCTGGCTCGTTCATCCGTGTAGAACGTACTGGGGACGATATCCACTTTTCCCTCCAGAAGATATTGATGCGCGGCCGCGTAGGGCGTATTGATGTAATCCACGTTCCAGCCGGAGATCTTTGCCAGCCGGTTGATATATTCCCCGTCATATCCGCTCAGCTTTTCCTCATAAATACAGACCCTCACGCGCTTATCCGTGGGCAGGGGCTGATCCAGGTATCGAAACGCCAGATCATCCAGGAAGGGCTGCTCATAGATCTTGATGTGTTCGATAGTTTGGCTCAACAGTCTGTAGATATCCTCTTTCCCATGGGGAACGGCAAAATAAATACTGCTCTCGCCGCAGACGGCCGCCACCTCGATACCCTTCAGCTTTTGCAGCTGCGCGGTGACCACCAGGTCTATTTTCCCATCCTTCAGAGCCTGGATCGCCTCTGTGTCAGCGGAAAACTCTATCGTCTTGTATTTCAGAAGATATTGTTCGGCAAATCGCTGTAATTTATTTGTGCATCCCAGTGTGCAGGGCGCGTATCCGATCTTAATGGGGATCTTGTTGGGCCAGTTCTTCGGGTTGTTCTTGATAAAAGCCTCGTTATCCTCTCTGGACAGGAGGATGGTCTTGAATGTGCCTACCGGCTGCAGGGGGAAATCCAGTGACTTTTGATACTCCTCATTCTTGATAAGGCCGCAGATGATATCCTTGGATTCCAAAAATTCATCATGAGCCAGTGATTCTTCCAGATCTATACTGATGTCCCAGTGATTGATCTGGCCGACCCGCTGGAGATATTCCTGGATGTACTTGGTCAGGTGCCGCTCCTGCTCGTTGGATTCATCTATGAAAAGGGGACAGACAGCGTGTATCTTTCGGATCTCATAGTGATCGCTGTACAGCTCCTTCAGGATATTGGGCTTATCCATGAAAAGATGTTCCAGAGCGTTATCCAGTTCATCCAGCAAATCCTGATTTCCTTTTTTGACAATGAAATAAAAAGGCTGTTCAGCCATCTTTTCAAAGATCACTTCATTTTTGAGCTGGCGCAGACTGCCGGTCACGATAGCATCCACATCACCTTTTTGGAGAGCTTCTTCCAATTCTGACACATCCTCGAAATAGACGGACGTATGATGGATATCGTGTTCCTTTGCGAACCTTAGGAAAACCTCGTTCTTGCTGTTGTTGGGGATCATTCCCACACGGAGATTATTCCAGTTTTCATAATCCTTGGGCTTGTATTTGGTCTGTCCCGCCTTAAAGGTCAGGATCGTGCTGCTCATGCCCAGCGGATACTGTGAGTAATCAAAGCGTTTCAGTTTCTCCGGTGTTTTTACCGCGCTGCTGAGCAGGTCTATCTCCTCATTCTCCAGCATGTCCAGCATGTGCGACCAGCCCTCATCATATCCCACATATTCATACCTCCAGTTGGTGTAGGGCTGCAGCTCACGCAAGACATCATAACCGAACCCGGAACGAATGTTATCTTCCGTCTGCTCGTGATAGCCCGGAAACTCGAAAAAACCGACCCGGATGAATCTCTCTTGTGGAATCTCTTCGGCTCCATAAACCGAAACAGCCTCTATGCAAATGAGATATAAAAGCACAAAGGCAATTTGCCAAACTGAAAAACAAAACCTTCTCATATTTGGGTACGTATGAGTTTGTCTAAAAAAGTATCTATCTGCTGTATGGGTCCAATCATGCTTTTCCGCATGACGAAACATCACGCGGTTATCTTAACATGATTCCGGGGAAAAGGTCAAGAATATTATGGTTCTCAAGATAATATGATAAAAAATGACATGTTTTTGAGCGATTATAAATTAGAGATTGAATTCTCCTGCATTAGCGGATATACTGAATCGGTTCGGCGTTGAGCGCGTAATGCGCGGAGAAGTTGCCTTTGCTGATATAAATGCATACAAATAACGAAAATACAGATACTAAGAGTCGTCAGCCCGTTTCCGTGGTGACAGGCGGTGCCGGTTTTCTGGGGAGCCACCTGGTGGATTACCTGCTGGCGAAAGGTCACAAAGTCATTGCCATTGATAATTTAGTGACGGGCCGTGTGGAAAATATCTCTCATTTATCTGGAAATGAGAATTTTAAATTCATCAAACAAGATGTCACCCAGTACCTGTTTCTGAGTGAGAAAATAGATTATGTGTGGCATTTTGCCTCTCCGGCCAGCCCGATAGATTACGCGGAACTGCCCATCCAGACCCTGAAAGTAGGCTCTCTGGGCACACACAAAGCTCTGGGACTGGCTATGCGCAATAAGGCACGCTTCCTGTTGACTTCCACCTCAGAGATCTATGGCGACCCTCTGCAGCATCCTCAGACAGAAGATTATTGGGGCAACGTCAACACGGTAGGACCGCGCGGCTGTTATGATGAAGCCAAGCGCTTTGCCGAGGCGATGACCATGGCCTACCACCGGGAACACCAGGTAGAGACCCGCATCGTTCGTATCTTTAATACTTATGGCCCCCGGATGCGTCTGCGTGACGGTCGTGTCGTGCCGGCTTTTGTGGGACAAGCCCTGAGGGGAGAACCCATCACGATTTACGGCACCGGCAGCCAGACAAGAAGTTTTTGTTATTGCTCCGATTTGATCGAGGGAATCTATCGGTTGATGATGAGCGACTACTGTTATCCGGTCAATATCGGCAATCCGACCGAGCTGACGATCCTGGATTTCGCCAAGGAGATCGTTGCTTTGACAGGTGGACGCAGTGAGCTGATTTATAAGGATTTGCCTGTGGACGATCCCAAGCGCCGCAAACCCGATATCACCAGGGCGAAGACCCTCTTGAACTGGGAGCCGAAAGTGGATCTGAAAGAGGGGCTGAAGAGGACGATCGAGTGGTTCTCAAAACAGCCGATTTAGAAGATTTTGGAAGTAATGCTTTGTAAAAAGCAATGTTGAGAAAAAAGAAGTTTGACTAAAACTCGAATAATTGACATACTACGCGCAGATTTTTCGCCCTCAGCGGGGATTGGAATTCTCTGTTCGCGTTGAAGTTGCGATTTTATATTTTGTAACATGTTGAGCGCAAAAACGTTTTTGAGCCTTGATTACGGGGCTGGAACACTCAAACTTGCAGAGTTTGAGGTAACAGAATCCGGTGGACTTCGGTTAAAACAGTTTGGTTTTAGGCCGTTAGGTTTACTCGGAGCGCAGGATAGTGCCCGTGAAGGGCTGCTGAAAAAGGCATTCGGCGAGGTCATCGCTGAACGTCCGGTAGCTGCTAAGCTGGCTAATGTTTGTGCGCCTGGTTATCAAGTATTTAACAAATTTATCAAACTCCCGCCGGTGGACAGTTCCAAGGCGGCGCAGATCATTCAGTACGAAGCACAGCAAAATATTCCGTTTCCGCTGAATGAAGTAGTGTGGGACTATCAGAAAGTAGGCACTGCCGCTGATGGAGCCGTGGAAATTCTTCTGGTTGCCATCAAGAGTGACCTGGTAGAGAGCCTCTTCCGTTCCACATCCGATTCCGGACGCAACCTCCAGGTGGTGGACGTTTCTGTGGCGGCGCTCTCCAACGCTTTTCGTTACACCTACGGCCAGAGTGAAGAATGCGCCATGCTTCTGGATATCGGTGCCAAAACAAGCAATGTCCTCTTCTTTGAAAAAGGCCGTTTCTTCTGCCGCTCCCTGAATATTGGAGCCAACGCGATCACTCAGGAGTTTGCCGCTGAGGCCAAGATGCCTTTCGCTCAGGCGGAACAATTTAAGATCAACGAAGGTTTTGTCAGTTTGGGCGGTGCCTATGAGGAACCGGATAACCCGAAACAGGCGCAGGTCTCCAAGATCGCCCGTAACGTCCTGACACGCCTTCACATCCAGATCAACCAAACGATCCAGTTCTATCAGAAACAGAACGCGGGCAGCGCTCCCAGCAAGATTTATCTTTCCGGCGGCGGTGTCACACTGCCTTATACGGCGGAATTCTTTACAGAGAAGTTTGGTGTTCAGGTAGAATACTTTAACCCGCTGCAGAACGTGGAGATCGCTCCCGAAGTCAACCTGGAGGAACTCCAAAAAGTCGGTCACTGCATGGGTGAGCTCGTGGGTTTGGCTCTGCGCAACCTGGCAGAGTGCCCGGTGGAAATGAACCTCGTTCCGCTCCGTGTGCGCGAAAGCCAGAAACTGGAACAAAAGAAGCCCTTCTTTATCGCTTCAGTAGCGGCTCTGGTCATCGGACTTTTCGCTCTGGGCTGGTATTATGGCAACAAGACTGTCAAACCGACCCGTGCCGAACTGGAACAGATCGAACAGAAGATCGCCACTCTGCGTGGTCCTTCTTCACAAGTCTCTGCCGAAAAGGAGCAAATCAGCAAAGCGATGACCTCGCTCAATGAAATGTCCGGCTGGGTGAACGAACGCTTCCTCTGGTTTGACATTTTGAATAATCTCCATGAGGCCATGATCGAGACCGAACAGGAAGTCAGTGCCAATCTGACCGCTGACATGGGCAAAGAGGTCAAAGCCGGTTTGTGGATAGATCAATTCCTGCCGGAACTGCCGGATATGGAAACCGGTCTGGAAGATCCTCTTTCCAGTGAAGGCGGCGGTGCCAGTTCTGCGAGCTTGATGCGTGCTTCCCGCGGTCGTCGTATAGATCCTCGTATGTCAGGCCGTTATGCCAGATTGATGGCCAGCGCGGCTGAGGTCGCCACGGATGATACTCCGGCCAACACGAACGAGATCCGCGAGATCAAAGTGATTTGTAAAGGTGTGAATTTGAAGCAGCAGCGCATCACCGCCAATGATGAGCTGGCCTTCAAGTTTGAAGAAAAGATCAAGGGAATGACAAACTTGTTTGATCCGAACGAAACCAGTCTCTCGGCTCAGTCTGAAATGACTAACGCGTTCGCTAACACGTTCTCTTTCACTGTGAAACTGAAACTGAAGACCCCTGTGAAGATATAGACTATGAATTTCGATATTAAAAAAATCCAAGAGTGGGTCAAAAACAATATGGTGCTGACGATCAGTGCCGTAGTCTCTTTGATATTGATCATCGCGGCAGTCATCTACCTGCTCCAGGGTATCAATGCCAGTGCCGCGGCGAAAGAGGAATTAGCTTCCGCTAAAAGTCAGCTGAACAGCATGCAAACAGCGGAGCCTTATCCGAACAAGGCAAATATCGAGATCCTCAAAGAACAGAACGAGGAACTCAAGAAACTTCAGGATGAGTTTGGAAAGAAATTCGCTCCCGTGCCGATTCCTCCCGAAACCTATACGGCCAGCGGTTTTAAGTATAAACTGGAAGAGATGGTCTCTTCCTTGACCAAGAAAGCGAAGGAATATTCCATCCAGCTGCCGACCAATCGTGTGAACTTCAGCTTTGGTTTCACGGCTCAGCGTTCCAACCTGAGAATGGATACCAACAGCTTGAAGATCCAGGCTGAACAGTTGGCTCATGTGGATTACCTCTGCACCACACTGCTGGATTCGGGTATTTCTGAGTTTATCCGTGTCCGTCGTGCGGCGGGTGCCACCAATGACCTTCTGCAAGTGGCCAATTACATTGCGGACTATCTGCCCGCGCGCAAGATCATTACCAATCAATACAGCTTTGTTTATCCGTATGAGATCGTTTTCAAGACCAGTCCGGGCGACTTGGCCAAGTATATCAATACTTTGGAACAAAGCCCCTACGGTCTGACGATCAAGTGCGTCAAAGTCGAGCGTGCTGAATCCATGATGACGGATGAGCTGGCCGACTATCAGGAAACCGTCAACCCCATGATGATGCGTGGCGGTATGCGTGGAATGAGAGGGGCTGGTATGCGTATGATCGATCCGCGTCTCCTGCAGCAACAGCAGCAGGAAGCCAAAAACGCTGAGCAGGAAGAAGCCGAGAAAGCGCTTCCCAAAGTAACAACGACCGTTTTGAAGCCCACGGCTATTCGTGTGACGATGTATGTTGATTTCATGCGCATGAAGACCGAGGAAGAAATGACCAGCGCGGCTGCGGCTCCGCAGTCAGGTATCGATCTTGATGGTGACGGAACGCTGGATGTTGCTGATGACGGGGTCACCCCGCTGCCGGGTGCCAGCTGCGATCCGAATGGTGTACCTATTGAAAAAGGTGCAGATGCAAGCGCGAATTAAGGTCATTGAGGAGAAAGTAAGATGGAATTTTTAAAGAATCATTACGAAAAACTAATTCTGGGTGTGATCATTATCGGTCTTGTGGTCGCGGCAGTGCTGGTCTCCATGGGTGGAGAAAGCGACGACATGGGTGGCACTGATGCTCCTGTGTACGAGGCCAAGGCCAAACCCCTGGATCTGACGACCAATCTGGCCGCTTTGAGCCGCTTTACCGAATCCGAGTCGCTGGACTTTGAGGATGGACACTATATGTTCAATCCGGGAGTTTGGCAGCGCAAACCGGACGGTTCCTTTGTCACGGGTGCCCAGCTGGGTCCCAAAGGCTTGAAAATCAAGAAAATCGATCCGCTGAAGTTCTCCGTTACTTTCGTGGATGTCAGCTCCGGGACGACTCCGCGCTGCTCTATGCGGATTACTCGCGTGAATCCTCCGGGCGAAAAAGGACTTCCCACGGGGATGACCTCTACATTGATGGCTGTGGGTGAAGAAAATGACTTTTTCAAATTCTTGGAGGCGCGTCCGGCTGACGCTCCGACAGAAGTCGTATTGGAGATGAAAAAAGATGGTGAAGAGGTAACCCTTCCCAAAGGAAAGACCTATGAACGCATCGAAGGCTACATTGCCGAACTTTGGTATGATGCTGAAAACAAGGATTTTAAAAATATAAGAGAAAAGTCTTCACTCGTTTTATCGGGTGAAACAAATAATGTCGTTGCCCTCACGGCGGAAGATGTTGTATTATTGAACCCGGCAACGACGCTGAAAACGACTTTGAAATATAATGCTGCACCGTAAAACTCGTAGTATGAAAGTTCACAAGAACAGAAAAAACGTGTTGGCTAAAGCAGGCCTCCTCTTTTGCGGAGCCCTGTTGATGGCTCTCTGGGCGGAAATCACCGTCCAGGCTCAAAACGCACCTGTCGTAAAAACTCCCGCACAGGTTGCTGAAGAAGAAGCTGTCAGACGCCAGGAAGCTGTTGTACAGATAAAAACATATCTCAACCAGGCTGATAAGGCCCGCGCCGCAGGCGATTGGACTGAAGCCGCGCGCCTCTATGGCGATGCCTACAAGACGCTGAGTCAAGTAGGCCAGGCCAGCGCGACCGACGAATACCGCCGGATCGCGGAAGGCATCACGGAAGTGAGTGTCTATGAGGCGGAACAGGCGGTCAAGCGCGGAGACTATGAGTTGGCCATTGAGAAACTGGACTACGCTCTGCGCGTGGATCCCACCAGTCTCAAGGCTCAGCGTGCCCGTGAATCTGCTCTGCAGAAGAAAGCCCTGGTAAAGAATCGTGTCACCAGTAAAGAAGTGCGCGAGATCGGCGATGATGTGAAAGAAGCCGAAGCCGAGGTCACACAGATGGTCCACGATGCCAAGATGCTTTATGAAATGGGTGCCTACCAGAAGGCTCAGGAGAAACTGGAAGCCGTTCTGAAAGTAGCCCCCGATAACAAGCCGGCTCAGTATTATCAGAAACTCTTGGAAGAGAAGTACTCCGCCAACATCATGCGTCAAAGGAGTCTGGTCTCTGACTCTGCCATGACGGACGTGGCCCGTGCCTGGACACTTACGACCAATGCGCAGAATCTGCCCGTACCGAACATCATGGCCCGCACCAATCTGATCCATACGGGTCTGGGCCGTCAGAAGATCCTCAATAAACTCGACCGCATCACTGTGGGCGAGGTGAAGTTTGACGGTCTCCCTCTGGTGGAAGTCACCCGCTGGCTTTCGGAAGAGTCTATCAAGAATGACCCCGATGGTCAGGGCATCAACTTCATTGTCAATAACAGCATTGATAAGCCGGTGCAGGGCTTGGAAGCGATGTACGGCAATTACAATGAGATCGATCCGATGACAGGTATGCCCCGCATGGGTGCCGGTACAATGCTTGCCCAGCAGGGCGGCATGGGCGGCGGCGGTGGCGGCATGGGCGGCGGCATGGGCCAGCAAAGCGTGAGTGCCTTTAATGCGATGTACATGGATATGGGTGATGTCCGGGAGTTTGTCATCCGTATCGATCCCCCGCTCAAGCGGGTGCGCCTGGCCGATGCGCTGGATGCCATCACCAAGGTATCCGATCGTCCTTTGAAGTATTCCATCGAAGACTATGCCGTGACATTTACGCAGCGTCTTCCGGAAAACGCTCAGTTCTTTAATCGTACATTCCGTGTGGATCCGAACACCTTCTGGCAGGGCTTGGTCTCCGTCAGCTCCGAAGAGGTTGGTGTGGAAGGTTCCAACAGCTCCGGTAACAGCAGCAGCAGCGGCAGCAGCACGGGTGGTTATGTGGCGCGTGTTTACACGGCCGGCAACAGTTCCGGCAGTGGCGGCATGAGCAATAACTCCGGCGGTCTGCCCTATGTGACGATGGAACTCGACAGCGGTATGGTGCAGGAACGTGTTCGTCTGTTCTTCCAGTCCGTGACCGGTGTCCAGTTCACCACAGGCAGTTACAGCTCTCAGGGTGTCGGCATCATGATGATGGCCGGCGGCGGTATGCAGTCCCTGAGCAGTATGATGGGTACCCAAGGTGGTATGGGCGGCGGTATGCAGCAGATGAACTTCGGCCAGCAGCAGCTGGGTTCTCCGCAGCCGGGTCACACTCTGGTGTTCAATGACCGCTTAGGTTTGCTTTATGTCCGTTCCACAACAGAAGTTCTGGACGTGATCGAACAGGTCATCCAGACTCTGAATGCTCCTCCTCCGCAGCTCTCTATCGAGGTCAAGTTTGTGGAAGTCGAGCAGAACGACTCCAAGGCTTTAGGCTTTGACTGGTATCTGGGCAATTTCACTGTCGGTGGTGGCAAAGTGGGTGCCTCCGGCGGTTCCGCTCCGATCTATTCCGGAACTCCGACGGATGAAAATCCGACCGGTTACTTCCCGGCTTATTCTGACAACACCGCTCAGTCTCAGGGCAATATCACCAGTGGTCTGGCCGAGAACAACAGCAGTATCCCGACCGTTGCAACGATCACGGGTATCTTAACGGATCCTCAGTTCCGTGTTGTGATCCGCGCTCTGGAATCCCGCGACGGTGCCGAAGTCATGAGCGCTCCTCGTCTGGTGACCCTCAGCGGCCGTCAGGCTCAGATCCAATCCGCGGTTCTGCGTAATATCGCGACCGACGCGGATGTCAGCGCTTCTGAAGTCAGTTCTACTTCCGGAACAAGTATTTCCGGCGGTACTTCCGCGACAGTTCAGGCTATGGGTATGATCCAGCCGGAATCCGCGGCTGTGGCCACAGGTCCTACGCTGGACGTGATTCCTTACGTCTCCGCGGATGGTTACTCTGTTCAGATGACTTTGATCCCCTCTGTGGTGAACTTCCTGGGTTATGGTAACCCTGATGTTCCTGCCGCGGCGGAATTTGAAAATGCTTTGAAGGCGCAGGCCGGTAACCTGAGTTCTCCGGTTCCTCTGCCTCGCTTCCAGGTCCGTCAGGTCACGACCTCTGTGATCGTGTGGGACGGCCAGACTGTGATGCTCGGCGGTTTGATCTCTGAGGAAGTTTCCCGCGTCCGCGAGAAAGTCCCCGTCCTGGGTGACATCCCTCTGCTGGGCCGTCTGTTCCGCAGTGAGAGCAACAGCTCTGCCAAGAAGAATTTGATCATCTTCGTCACACCTCAGATCATCGATCCGGCTGGTAATCCGATCCATGACCTGAATGATGTGGAAAATCTGCCTTACAACCCGAATTCCGTGCCGGTTCAGTCCAACAGAGACGTCCGCGTGGCTCCGGGAACCGTACAGGCCAGTCTCTAGTTGAGACTTACGAACGCTTTGACTGTGGAAACCGCTGGAAATACACAGACTTCCGCAGTCAGAGTGTTGATCGTGGACGGGCATGCGCTGGCATACAGGATGTTCCACGCGCTGCCGGAGATGAGATCCCCGGCGGGTGCCCCCGCGAATGCGATCTTTGGATTTATTAAAAATGTTCGCCGAGCGATTCAGGCGCTTCATCCTACCCACGGAGCCGTGGTCTGGGATGGGGGATTGAACCGGGAACGCTTGGCGCTGTTGCCTGATTATAAGGGACAGAGGCCGCCGATGCCGGATGATCTCCGGTCGCAGCTGACTCCCATCCAGCAATGGGTGCCTCTGGCGGGGTGGAAGTGCCTTCGCCAGGAAGGAGTGGAAGCCGATGACATCATCGGGACTCTGGCCCGGCAGTGCGAACGCGAAGGTGCCGAGGTACTGGTGATGAGTCCGGACAAGGATTTCATGCAGCTGGTCTCGGAGCGGGTCCACCTCTGGCGGTTGTGCGGCGGCTCGGAAGAACGGGTCACGCCGGCGGTCGTCCAACGCAAGACCGGTGTTCAACCGGATCAGATCGTGGACTGGCTCAGCCTCATTGGTGACGCGAGCGATAATATCGCGGGCGCACCGGGTGTGGGGCCGAAGACCGCCTCGAAGCTGCTGGTTGAATTTGGCACAATATCTGCTATATTTAACAGAATAGAGCAGGTGAAGCCGGAGCGGCTTCAGATGGTTTTGCGGGACAGTCAGAAATTGCTGGAACGCAACCGGAAATTGGTGGAACTGACGATGCAGCCGCAATATGAGCTGCCCCTGGAAGAACTGCGGCTGAGGGCATCGGATACAGGCAACGAAGAAAAGTTTTTGGGTGAATGGGGCTTTAACAGCCTGCGGCGTAACGAACCGCAGGAACCGCCGATGATACAGGCGGAGTTATTTTGATAGTTTTGTACAAGATTTTGGATAAGGCGAATATGTTGGCAATGAAACGAGCCGGTATGAATTGGGCGGTGCTGCTGAGCGGCATCGCTGTTTCTGGGTTTGTGTTTTCCACTCAAGCGCAGGAAGATGGTGTGATTCTGGGTCAGGACGGCACGGAATATCTGATTACTTCCGCGGGCCGTCTGCCGGGTGAGCAGACAAATCCCTCGCTGGCGCTGGGTCAGCAGGGCGGCTTCGTCGTTTGGCAGGATAATGTTTCCGACCTGGACGGTCTGGGCATTTCCGCGCAGTATCTGGACGCGGGTTTCCAGCCGGTGGGCGGCGAGTTCTGCGTCAACGAGATACAGCAAGGGGATCAGGAAAATCCCCGCGCGGCTGTTTTTGCTGATGGAACGGGCATCTTTGTGTGGCAGAGCGGGGTACGCGGCAGCCAGAAGATCGCCTACCGTGTTTTGAGCGCGAATGGTCTCTGGGCTTCTGAGCAGACCCTGGCGCAGAACGGTTTGAACCAGAAGGATCCGCAGGTGGCAGTCCTCAGCAACGGGACGGCGGTCATCACCTGGAGCGCGGTGGATGTCTCCGGCAAGCCGATGGGCGTTTATATGCAGGCGGTTTCCTCCACAGGTGCCAAAGTCGGTTCCATCCAGGCGGTCGCTGACGGGCTGGGCAAGCGTTCCTCCGCTATTACTCCTTTGAAAGACGGCGGTTTTGCCGTGGCATGGCTGGAAGAGAATCTCTCCACAGCCGTTTCCGATTCTGATTATACGATGGCTACGATCACCACC
>JAFZAR010000392.1 GCA_017557085.1 Verrucomicrobiota bacterium
AAACAGCGCCCAAAGCGACACTGTATTTGGTACCCAGTTTGAATACTTGGCCAACTTCGATAGCGTGACGGATGCACAAGGGCTTGCCACACTTGGGACAGGCTTCACCATCTTTGACTGTGCGGATATCCACGAACTTGGCCGAAGGAATATCACGGGCGATATCCACATGACGCAGATGCTGTCCGTCTTTATTCGCTCCAGTGACCATCCCGCTGGCACCCTGAAGAAGCAGGTCGGCATAGATGGGCGTTCCATTGACACCCACCGCACCCAGACTGCCGGGATGCGCTCCCATCAGAGCGACGATTTCTTCATCGGTTGCCGGACGGAACAGGACTGTTCCAAGAATACCGGCCAGCTTGGCTTCATTCAGCTGATAATCACCGCGAAGCAGAAGGATCGCCGGTTTGTCTTCGGCTGTGAAGATAAGAGTTTTGATCTGTTGAGAAGCGGGGATATTGAAAGGAGCATTACTGAGATCTTCAATGGTTTTCACTCCCGGTGTTTCAAAAGCCTCTGCCACGGCAGTATCTTTTGTATAAGATGCTTCGACCTGGCTGTCCGCTTTCTCCACATTGGCGGCATAACCGCAAGTGTCGCAGAAAGCGATCTCACATTCACCTGTATCTGCCGGAACAACAAACTCATGAGTATGTTTCCCACCCATGACACCGGCATCGGCTTCCACGGGGAACGCTTTCAGACCGCAGCGACGGAAGATCTTAGTGTATGTATCATACATCAAACGATAACTGGCCATGGAGGCTTCATCGTTCAGATCAAAGCTGTAAGCATCCTTCATGATGAACTCACGGGCACGCATCAGACCAAAACGGGGACGGATCTCGTCACGGAATTTGGTTTGGATCTGATAAAGGTTGATGGGAAGCTGACGATAGCTGCTGATTTCTCCGGCAGCCAGAGTCGTCACGACCTCTTCATGCGTAGGGCCCAGTACCCATTCACGTTTACCGTGATCATTGACTTTGAAAAGGGTGTCGCCCGCGGCATCATAGCGACCGCTCTTTTGCCATATTTCAGGTGGCTGCAGTGCCGGCATCAGTATTTCCAAGGCACCGGCGCGATCCATTTCTTCGCGGACGATCTGCTGGACTTTACGCAAAGAGCGCATGCCCAGCGGCATAAAATTATAAAGTCCCGCGGCGAGTTTACGAATGATGCCCGCGCGGAGCAAAAGTTGATGAGAAAGAATCTCTGCCTCAGCAGGGGATTCACGGAGTGTCGGTATCAGTGATTTAGTCCAACGCATATTGATTTTTGATAAAATTTTACATATCCGCGTTTGTGAAGACCTCTTGGACATCGTCCTGATCTTCCAGCGCGTCTATCAGTTTTTGAACGTTTTCCACCATATCCGGTGCGACAGGCGTTATCATTGTGGGAAGTTGTGTAATAGAAGCGTTCGCGCAGGTGATGCCGGCCTCGTCTAAAGCTTTGGAGACAGCTTCAAAATCACCCGGTTCGGTAATGATTTCATAACCTTCGGGTTCTGACTTGAAATCTTCAGCACCCGCGTTCATAGCCACTTCCATGAGCTTGTCTTCGTCAGCGGCTTCACGTTCAATAATAAATTGTCCTTTCTTTTGGAACAGACGGGAAACAGCACCCGATGTAGCCATGCTGCCGTTGTGGCGTGTCAGAATGGCACGGATCTCCGCGGAAGTGCGATTGCGGTTGTCTGTACTCAGTTCGATCAGAATGGCGACTCCAGAGGGACCATAGACTTCATACACCAGATCTTCATAGCTGACGGCGGCACCTTCACCGGAGGCTTTTTTGATGGCACGTTCGATATTGTCACGCGGCATACTTGCCATACGAGCTTTGAGCAAAGCCATACGCAATCGAGGATTCATATCAGGATCGCCACTGGATCCCATCTTGACAGCGATCATGATCTCTTTTGCGATTTTTCCAAACAACTTGGAGCGCTTGGCATCAATGGCTCCTTTGAAGTGTTTAACTTTTGCCCATTTACTATGTCCGGCCATAATATTTAATTATTTTTGATCTAATGTATTATTTTGTACTAAAGGGGGAGTGTCCTGATTTGTTTTCTGCAACTCATGCGCTTTCTCTGTCCACGTGATGATCCCGGCGCCTGCGACGATCAACAGAACACCAAACCAGCGCAGGGGAACGATCTCTTCACGAAGGATCAGCCATGCCGCGAGAGTTGTGAATACAAATCCCAAACTGGTCATCGGCCATATAAAACTCACCTGAGCCTGGCTCATCAGATAGAGAAGGGTGCCAAAGAACATGGCCTCGAAGAGAACTCCTAACAGGATGTTGCCGTTGCAGATACCTTTTAGGATGATTCGGGTGATTTCTTGTAAGTTGACTTGACTTACTTCTCCGATTTGATGAAGTCCGCGGTTTAAAAATACAACACCAATGGCCTCCAATATGAGTCCGATTAGAAGCACGATGATGAGTTTATACATGGTATGCCGCATTTTATACGAATGCCGCTTTCATTCTTTACGGCATTCGTCATCCATCATCTGTTAAGGTTCTTCAGATTCAATGGGTTCCTCTTTCATCTTCTCAAGGATGTCCGCGGGGGCATTGGCATTGAGCTGTTTGAGGATATCTTCGGTCAAGTCATACTGACCATCCGTGTACAGGAGAATACGGCTGCGGTCGGCACTGTCCGCTCCCACATCGAAAACCATGGAATACTGTTCACTCTTCGCGCGTTTGGCCACAAGTTCGGTGATCTCCTCCATGATGTTCTTGCGATAGCGGCGTTGCTGTTCTGAGAGAGCGGTACGGGCGCTGCGTTCAAACTGGGTTATCATTGTTTCCAGCTTTTTGATTTCAACACGGAGATCTTCTGCCGCGGCGCGGCGCTGTGCTTTTACCTCTTCGGTGATCGTGGGATCATCGATTTTCGCATAAGCCACACTGTAGTCATCGGTGAGCTTTTTATACTCATCCTGATATTTTTTGTTTTCGGCATCATATCCCGCCGCGAGTTCCTTGATTTGGATATCCGCCTGTTTGGTCTTAAAATATCCATCAAAGACTTTACGAAGATTGATGGTAGCGATTTTCTGTGTTGTTTGAGCTATAGCCGTTGTTTCACAGCAGAAACAGAGAGCTAAACAGGTAATGAGTACAGGAATGATTTTTTTCATATAAAAAATAGTTTATTCAGTTTTTTTATCAGCATCCGCGTTTAAAATATCCAGAACCTCTTGTGTGATATCATTTTTTCCGGATGTGAAAATAATAGGGCGCTTGGGATCATCTTCATTGTAGGCTGTATTCAAAACAAGAGTATAACCTTCGCTTTGAGCGCGTTTTGAAACGACTTCTGAAATCTCGCTAATGATCTTGGCTCTCAGTCTGCTTTTCTCGCTGTCGAGAGTGCGAAGACCATTAGCTTTGAATTGAGCCATGTCTGTCTCTTGTTTTTTGCCTTTTTCATTGAGCTGTTTTGCCAGCTCCGTATCTTTGGCTTTTGCCTCTTCTGTTGCAGAGGGATCCTGGAGTCTTTTAATGACTTCAAGGTATTCTTCTTTTATTGCTTTCAGATCCGTTTCAAATTGGATCCATTCCGCGTTGTATTTCTCAGACAGTTCAGATATCTGCTTATTGACCTGAGCAGTCTTGTAATACTCATTGAAAACTTTGACCATGTCAATGGTGGCAATCTTTTGGGATTGAGCATTGGCACCAAAGGTGAGAGTGAAACAGACTGCAAGTGCGCAAATAACTTTGCAGACTGCCAATGTTGCGACTAATTTTTTCATATAAATATTTAATATTTATTTTCAACAGGTTTAGAATACACGGGTGTAACCCACGCTGAAATTGAATCGTCCGCTGCTGCCTTCGTTCCTGCCATTGATGGGGATACCATAGTCAAAGCGCAGAGGTCCAAGCATCGGGATGTTCAATCGGACACCAAGACCCACGTCATCCGCCCATCCCAGTTTGCCATACATAGGATCTGTTCTGTGAGTGGGATCGAAATCGTAGGCATCCGGATTGACCCAGCCAATATCATAGAATGCCGCGACACGCAGATATTCCTCGATGATAGGAACGGAGTATTCCAAACTGCCGAAGACGTAGCTTTGACCGCCGACAGGTTCACCTTCGACAAGGGGACCTAAGTGACGGTATTTATAGCCACGCATATCGTATGCACCGCCTAAATAGAATTTTTCGTAGAAGGGGATATGATCGGAATTATCATAATTATCCATAGTTCCGATGCGTCCCAATACTTCCAGCACATCACCTTCGCCAAAGCCTTTGAAATACCAGGAAGTTCTCAATTCCAGTTTGTAGAAACTGAAATCGCCACCGAAAGGACCGCCCGCTACTTGCGGAAGGAATTCAGTGCGTTGACCTCCATTGGGCAGCATTGTGGAATTGCGTGTGTCGTATGCGATGGAGGGCATGACCTTGGAAATCAGATTGGAACCCTGATCCTGGCGAATGACATAAGGCGCTTTTGATGTGACGTGGTTGATATCCACGTTCTCAAGCGAGTAGGCAAGTCCACCGATCCAGAAATCATTCCAAAGGGTACGGGTCAATCCAACTTTGCCACCCAGGATCTCCTCTTCATATTCATCAGAATAGTAACTGATTTGTCTCCAGTATAAGTCTGTGCTCAACGCGAGCTTACGGCCAAAGAGCCACGGTTCGACAAAGGACAGGATGTAGTCATGCCGCTTTGTACCGATGGTAGCGCGCAGACGCATCTTTTGACCTCCGCCCATGAAGTAGGGTGGCTTGAACAAATCAAAATTGCTTTGAGAAACTTCCGCGTAACCGAACAGATTATCAACGGTGCTGAAGCCCGCGCCCACCATAAAGTTAGCGGTTTCCTTTTCATCAACGTTGATAACCAAATCCTTACGATCGGGAATATCGGTCGGTTCCGGCTGAGGATCCACCTTGGAGAAGTATTGCAGACCTTCCAGACGGCGTTTGCTCAGTTTGACGCGAGTCATATCAAAAACTTCACCCGGAGTGATGGCTAATTCCCTGCGGATGACTTTGTCTTTGGTTTTGGTATTGCCTCGTATCTCGATTTTCTCAACGTAAGATTTATCAAATTCCTGGATCCGATAGATAAGATCCATCGTAGAGTTTTCTACATTAGGTATCTTTACAGCGTTGACGATGACGTCGATATAACCGCGGGAGCCGTAGAAGTCCTCAATAGCTTCGACATCGGCGGTGAGACCTTTCGGTGAGAAAACACTGCCTTCCAGCATAGACATCTTGGACAGATTTCCTTCTGTGTAAACACCGCGCAGGATCTCATCAGAACTGAAGAGTTTATTGCCTTCAAAGGATATCTTGCCTACATGATATTGCTGGCCTTCTTCAATATCGAAGTGGACGATCATTCGTTTTTCACTAATAACATCGGAATTGATGTCATTGATCTTGAAATCGAGATAACCCTCGTTGTGATAGAAGGTTGTCAGTTTTTCCTGATCTTCTGCCACCTGATCGTCTTTCAATGTACCGCTGCCGGTAATGAAGGAGAGGAACCAGAATTTGCGAGTCTTTACGACCTTGCGTAATTTCTTCTGTTTAAAAGCGCTGGCTCCATCAAAGAGAACTTTTTTGATCTTGATTTTCGGGGCTTCTACGATTTCAAATACCACGCTGGCGCGGCCGGCTTTTTCATCCACATTTGTGGTATATTTGACGGTTGTTTTCTGACGGCCGCTGCGTTGGTATTTCTTTAAAATATCACGAGTATCTTTAAAAAGCTTGTGTTCATCCAAGGGTGCGCCCACTTTTGAAGAGACTTTTTTCATCAAAGCGCGTCTCTTGATATGTTCATTCCCAACAAATTGAATGTCTGTGATGATGGGCTTGGCCTGGACAATGAATATAAGGTTGACATCTCCGGCTCCGGCATCCTCTTCACCTACGCGAATATAGTAGAAATATCCTGTGGAATAGAGGTTTTTGATGCTGTCATCTATAACCGTTCGCACATAAGTGTCCCCAGGTTTGATGCGAATATTGGAGCGGATGTAGTCATCATTAACGGCTTGCGGTCCCACATGGGTGATAGTGATCTTCTGGACGGTCGTGTTCTCGTAGGACGGCTGTACCGGGATACCTTGTGCCCATGTAAGAGATTGTCCGCTAAGCAATAGCAGAGCGGCAACAATAGCACAGAGTCTGATTTTTTTCTTCATCTGAGGTTCTGTGAGCCCCGCTATACGAAGCTTTTCGTATAGTGGCCTCGATTCTATGTGGTTCTACGGTTATTGTACATCTTCTGGACGTACACGGGTAGGATTAACAAATCGAGTGTAATTTTTCAAGAAAATAAGGTCAACATCACCGGTTGGACCATTTCTTTGTTTGGCGATGATCAGTTTGATGGGAACCGTGGTTTCCGTGTTTTGAGAGTTCGATTCCTCATCTTCATCTTTGGAATAGTGTCCTTCTGCTTTATTATTAGGACGATAGATCAGTAAAACGATATCCGCGTCCTGCTCGATGGCACCGGATTCACGGAGGTCAGACAGGCGTGGTGCGCGATTCTTCTCTTTTTCCACGTCACGGTTGAGCTGACTCAGGACAATGACCGGGACTTTGAGTTCTTTAGCTAAACTTTTGATATTGTTTGAAATATCCGCGATTTCCTGTTGGCGGTTGTCACCTTTTTGATTCACGGAGGAGTGCAGCAGCTGCAAATAATCAATCACGAAAAGTTTAATGCCTTTTTCCATCATGCGGCGCGCCCGGCTTCGCAGATTCAAAATACTCAGTCCCGGAGTGTCATCAATATAGACCGGAGCAGAAGCCAGCCTTTTGGCTTCAGTGGTCATGTGCATAAAGTCCTGGTTAGTCAAAGTTCCGTTGCGGATGGACTGCATACTGACTTGAGCCCGTGAACAAAGCATACGCATGACCAGAGAGTCTGCGGTCATTTCCAGACTGAACACACCTACCGGTTGATTTAATTCGATGGCAGCGTGTTCGGCAATGTTCATGGCCAGGGACGTTTTGCCCATAGAAGGACGAGCCGCGATCACGATCATTTCTCCCTCGTGCAGACCGGAAGTCATTTTATCCAGTTGGGGAAATCCAGTAGCCAGTCCGGTAAGATCGCCTTTGCGGTTAAAATAGTTTTGGATGGTTTGAAAGGCATTCTTTACGAGCTCTTGCATTGTGGTAGAAGAAGCATGAACCCATTCACCGTTGATGCGCAGGATCTCTTTTTCTGCTTTATCCATAAGAGCTTCCACATCCGATGGGTTAGAATAAACATCTTCCGCCAAAACCGTGCAGGTTTGGACAAGACTGCGCAAAAGATACTTCTCTCGAACGATATCCAGATAGTATTCCATATTCAGCGGAGAAGGAGGCGCGTCTTTCAGACTGGATACATAGGCAATACCGCCTGCCGCGTCAAGAAGTCCGCGATCGTTCAAACGCTGGATCAGAGTCAGATCATCAATGGGTGTGGCTTCCTCGTTCATGGCTATGATCTGGGAGATCAAAGTCTGATGACGAACGTCATAGAAAATATTTTCCAGATTGTCTTTACCACTGAGTTTTGAAATGAATAAAGCAAGATTGTTCCTGGGATCGAGCATGATACACCCCAGAACCCCTTGTTCCGCTTCAATAGAGCAGGGAGTCTGCCGTTGAGGAGGATGGATGCCGTTTGTATCTGAACGAGAGGATGCTGTGTGACTTTTACGTCCACGTCCGCGAGTTCCCGTCTTAACGGGAGGAGGTACCATTTCCTCTGCCGGGAGCGGATTCACTTCCTCCTCTGGAACGTAGTTATATTCA
>JAFZAR010000393.1 GCA_017557085.1 Verrucomicrobiota bacterium
GTCCGATGTCGCCATGCAGGAAGGTGGCCGTCAGCATCCGCCACCATTCGTTATCCTGAAGGATCTTGTCGGAGTCCATCAGACCGTGCATTTTGAGTCCGTCATGTGCCAGATAGTTGAGCAGATAAGTCAGCCCGGTGGGTAGCGCCCAGTAGAACGCGCCCCAGTTGAACAGCTGACCGCGCATGCGGAACGTGTCATCACTCCAGCCCCAGTTGCGGTTCTCCACCAGGTAGAGATGAATGATTTCCAGCGAGCGCTCGTAGTCCTCGGCTTTCACCATCAGGAACCAGCGCTGCTTGTGAGGAAAAAGGATAGTGGACTCGATCTTCTGGCTCGTCAGTACCAGACACCATTCCATGACGATCTTTTTGGAGGGAGCCAGAATGAGTTTGTTCTCTTCTTCGATCTGCGGCAGATCGTCCGGCGCAAGCTGCCGGATGTCCGGGATCGAGAGGATCGGCTCTTCTTGTTTCGGAGCCGGGCGCGTCCGCCGCTGATGGAAGCGCGGATGCCGGAGCCGCTCGGCACGGTCGGGAGCCGTAAAGCGCCGGGGAGAGATCTTGCGGTGAGGACGTGGGTTCTGAAAATGACCCTGCCCGGATCCTTCGTGTGAGGAACCGGGCAGTGGATCATGTAAAGGGCTTTCAGCCATTTTCCCTGTCAGCGGAGGGAACCGCCTTGGATGTTAGGCCGCCGGAGCGACTTTCTCTTCTTCAGGCGCGGGTTCCGCTACGGTTGGATCTTCTTTCTTCTTGCTGTCGGCTTTGGCTGCTTTAACAGCCTTCGCGGAAGCGGTCACGTCGATCACGCTCTGCTGCGGAACGGTAAATTCCGAAGCTCCTATGCGGATGTTGCTCGGACCGAAACCGTGGAACACACGGACACTCTTGGAATTCCAGACTGACTGTCCATCCTGGCTTTGCAGCGTGAACAGGACCGGCTCGCTGTATTCCACATCATTATAGAGAGACGCGTTGAACGCGATGAAATCAGTGGATTCGATCACGAAACCGTATTGCTGGATCACAAAGTCTTTCTTGGTGATGGAGACGGAGCGGTAGGGCTCTGTTCCATAATTGACTGTGGCCAGAACGGTCTTGCCGCCGCCTTGGAAAACGGAGCGGGTCACGGTCTTTTCCGGATTCAGATAGTCAAAGCGGACCAGCTGCATCTCAGCGGTGATCTTGTTCAGCGGAGAAAGGATCTCATGCGTATTCTTCACGAACACATCGAACGGATGCTTGCCTTCGCCCCAGCCTTGCTTGGCGGAGGTGTAGATCGCTTCGGGAGCGACTTCCTGATTTTCAGGAGCCGTGTAGTTTTCCCAGTACAGATGAGTGGGCACACTGTGATGATACAGTGGACGACCCAGAGCGATGTGGCGCAGGACGAACGCGGCGGACTTGTTGATGTCATAGCCGTATTTGCCGTAGGCCGCGATGCAGTCGTGATAGATCATCTCAAACAGAGGCAGGAAGGTGGCTCCCAGATCCTCGACGTTGAAAGTGTGAAAATCTTTGCCGGAAACCCCGGTGATGCCCTCAAAGAAATCAGCGTGCGGGATAGCCCACTCACGGCCGTCTTCGCTGCCGAAGATGCCGAACACATCGCGGGCGTAATCGCTCAGCTTGCAGCGCCAGTAGATGTCTCCGTCGAAATCGATCGGGTGAGCTTTGTCATAGCACTCTTCCAGACCGCCGGCGTAGGTGGTGTCAATAAAGTAGGAACGTGCCTGGGTGATCTTAAGTACTTCGGGCAGGTTCTGCGGACGGCTGGCCAGTTCCAGAGAAGCCTTGGAGCAGGTCAGATAAGCACGGCCGCCGGCCCAGACTCCGCCGGGCTTGATGGAACCATCCAGTTTCTTGGAGAGATACTTCTCATCCCAGCTGGGCGCGTCCTTATACATATCCTGATAGTTGTCATGCAGACAAGCGGTATAACCGGCGTTTTGGATCGTCCAAACGGCTTTACGCAATCCCCAGTTGCCGCCGCATTCAGGAGCCGCGGGCAGGATGTCCGGGTGCTGATTGTCATAACCTCTGTGGATCCAGCCGCCCATCGTGAAGAGGACGTTGTCTATTTCCAGATCGTTCTTCAGGTGCTCAGCCACTTTGCCGGCTTCCTCAAAGGTCCAGTTGACCGTCACGGAAGTTTCTTTCTGGCTGGCTTCATCCATGCGGCGATCCAGAACGCTCCACAGTTTGAAATTGGTCGCGCCAAAGAGAGCTTTACGACTCTTGTTCTCGGCGGTCTTCTTGGACCACGGGACATAAGTGCCGTTCTTCTTGGCGAAGCTGTCCAGATAATCCTGTGTCATCTCATTGAAATCGCCCTTGCCGCTGAAGTAAAGAGTGAATCCGCCCGGATTCTTCTTTTGGGTGAGGCTGGTGCTGAGGGTCTGTTTGCCCTGTTTATCCACCACGCTCTTGATGCCCAGCACGGTATAGGGATCATCCCATGTGATGAACGCGCCTGTGTTGTTCTTCATCAATCCCCAGAAGCGTACATGACAGCCTTCATAAACACTGTCGCCGAACTCGCGCTCGAAAGCCTTGCCGGAATTTGCCGGAACCAGGATGCCTTCGCGGACCGGGATCAGCACGCCGCCGTTCGCGTCCTCGGAGGTGATGGGCAGAGCGCCGTCAAATATTTTCAGCGAAACGATGTTCAGCTGTTTGGCAGGATGGATGGTGAATTTGATGGCAGGCTGAGTTTCCACCGGAGTCGCCAGGATCAGCAGATTTAAATCCGCAATATCGGGATTCGGTTGGAACGTCAGAAGCAGTCCTTTTTCATAAGTCTTGACTTCGCAGTTCTTTAGTTCAGTGGTGAACAGCTTATCATCAATTTGATAAGTGATCTCACCAAAACCTTTTTCGCCGCTGGTCCAGATCTGACCTCCGCGGTTGCTGCTGGTCTTCTCCCGAATGTACCATTCCCCTGTGGAGGGAACTACCGTGAAATCCAGATAGAAGGATTCCAGTGTAGTGGACTTAACAGGTTTGTCCAAATTCACAACATTCTTTTTGGCAGGGCCTTTGGTAAGGGGTTCCCGTACCGTGGCTGTTTCCGTCGCATTGTCTGCCTGGGCAAAGACATAGCCGCTGCCGCTGCTCAACATGATCGCCGCGGCGCAGAGTACAGACAGTTTCGCAATCCAAGATTTACGCATCATACCACCGACATTGTAGCAAAATACCGCTAACTGTTAAAACCAAAAACAGATAAGAATGAAATTTTTTTATGCACGGGGTTTCTCCGGTTCCGTTTTGCCCAGAAGCGGGTTTTCCTTATTCTGGCCGCAATGCTCGCAATACGGCAGCAGCGTGTGACGGATCTTGCCGCAGTGTTCACATTTATCATAGAGCAGCTCACCGCAAGCCGGACATGTATAAGGTTCAATCTCAATATCTTCTGTATTGACATTCTTTCCGTTCAGGACACTGTGTACCGAGTTGCGTGTCCAGAAGAGGAACTTCAGCGGGCCGATCCGGATGGGATATTCGCACACCGGGCACAGGAACCGTTCATAAGCCTGGCTGTACTGCAGCATCAGCCGTTCCGGCTTGGGCGCGACCGAAAGTTTGACCAAAAAGCTCAGCAAACGGATGATGATCAGGATCGAAGCTACGATCAGGATGTACTTGGACCACTGAGAGGGGAAGTATTCATGAACGGCGATGAATACATGCAGCAGCGTGGCGCATCCCAAAGCCAGCATCAGCGGTGTCACCATCGGACCGCGCTTGCGCAGGAAGATGATGAAGAACAAAAACGACAGCGGCAGCAGGAGAGCCAGCTCCAGCATGGCCTGAACGAGACGATGATTCTTGTGTCTCTTGTTAAGTTCTTCCTGGATAGTATTTTCCTGATCTTGTAACTGCTGGAACAGGTTGTTATGTTCCGTTGTTACCTGCTGGCGTTCCTGTGTCAGGGTCAGGATCCGGCTGTTTAGTTCCTGATACTCTTTCTGAAAGTCGAGGAATTTGTCCATCGTCTCCTTCATCTGACCGTTTTGGGCAATGCCGGTCTGTTTATTGAGCTGATTCAGAGTCTGTTCCAGGTTTTTGGACGAGGAGGCCTTCAGTTCCCGTTCTTCCTGAAGGGCTTTCAGATTCGCGTCCAGAGTCTTTTCGCGTTCTTTCAGCTGATCTTCTCTGGCCTTCAGATCCGGATTCTGCATTTTGTTATAAACATCCTCATAAGAAGGCTCTTTCATCGAGCGGATGTCCGAAATGATCAGACTCAGCAGCGAATAGAATAAGATGCCTGCCACGATCGTCAGCAGCAGGATCATCATGCGGACACCCCAGGTGCCCTTTTTAGCGTTCAATTTCAGTTTCCCCATATTGTGTTCTTTTCAGTGTTTTTTATGCCTTTCTAAAGACTTTATACGGAGCGGCCTGCGCTACCGGTTTGATGACCATTTCGTCAATGCAGACATGAGCCGGACGTTTGGCCAGCCAGAGCATTGTCTCGGCAATATCTTCCGCGCAAAGCGGATGCACACCCCGGTAAACAGCTGCCGCTTTCTCCGCGTCGCCCTTGTAGCGGACCAGTGAGAAATCGGTCTCCGCCATGCCGGGATCCAGACTGGTCACACGCACAGGTGTGCCGCACAGTTCCAGCCGGAGTGCCTTAGTAATTTGCAGTTCAGCGGCTTTTGCGCCGCAATAGACACTGCCGCCTTCATAGGCGATGCGTCCGGCGATGGAACCCACATTGATGATCGTGGCTCCCTCGGTGGTCAGCATCAGGGGAGCGACCTTGCGTGTCACGCGCAGCAGTCCCAGCACATTTGTCTGGAGCATCGTTTCCCAGTCCTCGTCCTTGCCGTTCAGCACGGTATCCACTCCCAGCGCGCCGCCGGCGTTATTGATCAGCACCTGCACCGATTTTGTGGTCTGGGCGATCGTATTACCAAAATCTTCAACACTTTCTGTGCGAGTCACATCCACAGGTACCACCAGAACTGATGCCGCTCCGGCTTTGCAGGCCATCATGGCAGTCTCGTTCAGGCGTTCCACCCGGCGGGCTCCCAGGATCAGATGAGCGCCTTCACCGGCAAAAGCCACAGCCGCCGCGCGGCCAAAACCGCTGGAGGCCCCTGTGATCACAACATATTTATCTTTCAGATTCATCGTATTATTCCACTAATAACTTCAACTTCCCCAAGGGTAAACCATTTCCTGTGGAAGTCAAAGTAAAAAAATAATCCCAAAATCACCATTAGAAATAGAAATTTTCAATAATGCTTAAAAACAAAGTGATTTAAAAAATGGAGCCGCACTCGCGCGGCTGTAACTTGAAAGCCCGAAGGGCTTGTCAGAGAATGGCCGGGGGTGAGCGAAGCGTAACCCCCGGTAACGGATCACCCCCAACTTCTTCACCCTGAAGGGGTGACCAGAAAAACATTACTGATAATAGATAACCTATTCAAAATCAATATGTTCCGTAGAGACGCGAGATTCTCGCGTCTCCGAGACGAGCGA
>JAFZAR010000041.1 GCA_017557085.1 Verrucomicrobiota bacterium
GAAAGTGACTTGTCGACTGGTGCCAAGCCAGAAAGCTAAACAGATGATGGATAAAGTCTGTGCCCATCTGGAAGCGATCTGTCCAAAGACTGTTACCATGAAAATCGTTCGCGGACAAGAAGGCGATCCCTACATCATCCAGCCGAACAGTAAACCGGCACAGGCTGCCTTGAAAGCTCTCAAGAGAGCTTTTGGCTGCGAACCTACGGTCATGCGTGAAGGTGGTTCCATTCCTATCACGATCGAATTCAAGCGCAAACTAGGTGCGGAAACTCTGCTGCTGGGCCTGAGTCTGCCGGATGACAACGCGCATTCTCCCAACGAGAAATTCTGCCTGGAATGCTTCGACAAAGGTGTTGCTACCAGTATCTACCTTTGGGAAGAGCTGAAGTAGTTTTTTCTAGATAAGAGAGTTATGTATATAAGAGACGATCTGATGAGGTCGTCTCTTATACTTTGGATTGTGCATGCCATGCAAATTGCCATGGATATTCAAAAAATAGTTTTCTCTGAAAATGAATGAGTTATTGATTCAAATTGTGTTTTAGTGTACCGTGCTGATGGCAATTGGAAAGATTGCTGTTTTTTAGTTCGGAGAGCTTATGAGCAAAAGTATAAAGGAAATGAATAATTTTTTAGTCCCCATGGTTGTTGAGCAAACCGGAAGAGGGGAAAGAGGATATGATATTTATTCTCGTCTGCTGGTAGATCGGATCGTTTTTTTAGGTACACCTGTGGATGATCAGGTGGCCAATTTGATCATTGCTCAGTTGCTTTTCTTGCAAATGTCTGATCCTAAAAAGGATATACATCTTTATATTAAGTCCCCCGGCGGCAGTGTTTCTGCGGGGTTAGCTATTTATGATACGATGCAGTTCCTTTCTTGTGATGTGAATACATATTGTATCGGTATGGCAGCCAGTATGGGGGCCGTTCTTCTGGCTGGAGGGACGAAGGGGAAACGCTTTGCTTTGCCCAATTCTACTGTGATGATCCACCAGGTTTTAGGCGGAGCGGAAGGTCAAGCTACAGATGTAGTTATTCGTACTAATTATATGGTGCGCTTGAAAAAACGTTTACACCGAATTTTGTCAGAACATACGGGCAAGAGTGTTGCTCAGATTCGCAAAGATTGTGATCGCGATAACTTTATGATGGCCGAGGAAGCCCGTGAATATGGTTTGGTGGATGAGGTTGTAAAAACACGCAAAGAGATTCCTTTGATTGGCAAGGAAGCGAAAGAGATTTAGGAAGGCAAGTAATGCCAAAAGAAAAGTTACGTTGCGAGTTTTGCGGCCGTTATGCATCTCCGGGGCTTCGTGTGCTTCAAGGCGGTAATTCGGCTATTTGTGAGGAATGTGTCGGTATCATTTCCAGACTTTTTGGTGATGCTTCAGCAAACACTAAATCAACACTTTCCGCAGAGGTTAGTTCATTAAAGGTTCCACGTCCTTCTGAAATCAAGGCTGTATTGGATCAGTATTGTATTGGTCAGGATGATGCCAAAAGAACACTTTCAGTAGCGGTACACAATCACTATCGCCGTATCGTCAGTGAAGCTGTTCCAGAGGATTCAGCAGTCAACATCCCTGAGTCATTATCCAATGTTGAATTGGAGAAGACAAATATCCTTTTGATTGGCCCGACCGGATCAGGAAAAACTCTTTTGGCAAAGACGTTGGCCAAGGTGCTTAATGTTCCCTTTGCTATTTCCGATGCCACGACTGTGACTGAGGCCGGATATGTGGGAGAGGATGTTGAAAATATTATTCTAAGGCTGGTTCAAAACGCGGATTACAATATAGAACGCGCACAAATCGGAATAGTTTATATTGATGAAATCGATAAGATTGGGCGTAAAACGGATAACGTTTCTATTACAAGAGATGTTTCTGGCGAAGGTGTTCAGCAAGCATTATTAAAAATCTTAGAAGGAACCGTTTGCAATGTTCCTCCACAAGGAGGAAGAAAACATCCCGCGCAGGAGTTTCTTCATGTTGATACTCGTAACATTCTTTTTATTTGCGGTGGTGCGTTTGTTGGCTTGGATAAAATCATCCAGCGGCGAGTATCACAGCGAACAATGGGTTTTGGTGGTTCACAGGAAGGAAATACGCAAACCGAGACAAACGCGAATCGTATGTTAAAACTTGTTGAACCGGAGGATTTAGTTGCTTTTGGATTTATTCCTGAATTTGTAGGTCGTATTCCTATGGTTTCGGTGTTGGACGAACTGAATGAAGATCAGTTAGTGGAGGTCATGACCCGCACCAAAAATGCTTTGACATTGCAGTATCAGAAGATTTTTGCAATGGAAGGAGTTAAATTGGACTTTTCTGTTGACGCAATCAGAGCGCTTGCGGCTAAAGCAATCAAAAAAGGAACGGGAGTCCGCGCTCTGAGAGGATTGATGGAGAGAATGATGCTGGACTCGATGTTTGAGATTTCTGAAAAGTCTACGGGATCGATCATGAGAATCACTCCGGAGGTCGTTAATGGTGAGACAAAACCTGTTTTAGAAACAGAGAAAACTGGGGCTTCAAAGAAAAACGATAACCTGAAAAAGAATTGCAAGTCTAAAAAAGATAAAGAATTATAGAGATATGAGCAATCCTGGGCGTTTTATCGCAGAGCATGTAAAAGGAATGCCTAGATCGGGTATTCGGGATTTTTTTGATATCGTACAGCGCATACCGGGGATCATTTCACTGGGAATTGGTGAACCGGATTTTGTGACACCTTGGCATATTCGAGAAGCTGCGATCTACAGTTTGGAATCCGGTCATACCAGTTATACTTCAAATTTGGGATTGATTCGCTTGCGTGAAGAAATCAGCCATTATGTCGGTCGTAACTATAACATACAATACGATCCTAAAAATGAGATTCTGGTGACAGTTGGAGTGAGTGAAGCTTTGGATTTGGCATTGCGCGCTACGATCAATCCGGGAGACGCATTTCTTTATCATGAACCTTGTTATGTCAGTTATGCCCCTAGTGTGGGTATGTCTCACGGGGTTCCAACAATGGTTCATTGCAACGCGGAAAATAAATTCGCTGTTTCTGCCGTGGCTTTGGAATCAGCTATAACAGAAAAGACGCGTGCGCTTATTTTGAATTTCCCGACAAATCCAACGGGCGGAACAATGAGTCGCCAAGAGCTTTTAGATATTGCAGAGATTGTTAAAAAACATGATCTTCTGGTGATTTCTGATGAGGTTTATTCTGAGCTGACTTTCGAGGGAGAGCACACCAGTATTGCCTCGCTTCCTGGGATGAAGGAAAGAACTTTATTTCTGCATGGATTCTCTAAAGCTTTTGCTATGACCGGTTTTCGTATCGGTTATGTTTGCGGACCTGCGGAATTGATTGAATCCATGATGAAAATCCATCAGTATTCAATGCTCTGCGCGGGGATAACAGCTCAGGAAGCGGCTATTGAAGCATTGCGTCATGGTGAGAAAGACACGTCTGAAATGCGGGATGAATATAAGATTCGCCGTAATTTCATTGTTAAATCCTTTAACGATATGGGATTGACTTGTCATTTGCCGCGTGGTTCTTTCTATGCTTTTCCATGTATCCGTTCTACGGGACTGACTTCTAAAGAATTCGCGACTCGCCTGGTAAATGAGCAGAAAGTAGCTTGCATACCGGGAAGCGCGTTCGGGCCTAGCGGCGAAGGGTTTGTACGGTGCAGTTTTGCGACCGCGTTGGATCAAATTGAGATGGCGATGGAACGGATCCAGAAATTCCTTTCGAGTCTCTAAGATAAAATTGCTTTTTGCTGGTTTATTTTAAAGTCATAAAGTGTCTTTTTACTGGAAAAATTTAATCTCTTGTATAAAATAAAGACATGGACGCGGAAGTAAGAGCCAAAGTGTTGCCTGTGCTGGACGCGGCGTTTAGCCCTGCCATCTTGCACATCAAAGCTATTAAAGAGATAGTAAAACAGCAAAAAGGGATACCCGTAACGGTTGCAGTCGAACAGACAGACGGTTCTGTTTATCGTTTTTCTTATACTTTACCTCCTGCAGAGCATCCGCTTGGAAAGCGTAATGATTTTTATCTGGAGCGGATGATTAAGTTTTTGCTCTGGTCGTGCGGTGGTTACAGAATACATGTTGCAGCACCCAAGGATTTAGTTGATCGCCTTAAACTCCACTATGTTGAAACAGAATGTGGCAGGTTTGACGCGAAATTGATGGGAACTCTTATTTATGAAAAACCTTTTGAAATCGTCTGGGCCGCGACCGAAGCAGACCTTCCCAAAGCTCATGAAGCTGCACGTGCCTTAGGTCGTCATTTGGATGGCTGCCGGATCGGTTTTGATTTAGGTGCCAGTGATCGAAAAGTGGCGGCAGTTTGTGATGGAAAGGTCGTTTTCAGTGAAGAAGTTCCCTGGATGCCGGCTTTGCAGGCGGATCCCCAATGGCATTATGAAGAACTGATGAGTATGCTGAAGAGTGCTGCTGCACATCTTCCTCGTGTAGATGCTATAGGTGGCAGCTCTGCTGGTGTTTATGTGAATAACAAGGTTCAAGTGGCCTCACTTTTCCGTTCTGTTCCGACCCCGCTGTTCAAATCACGGGTGAAAGAGATTTTCTTAGAACTCAGAAAAGCGTGGAACAATGTGCCGTTTGAGGTTGTAAATGATGGCGAAGTGACGGCTTTAGCCGGTGCTATGTCATTGCAAGATAATTCGGTCCTGGGTGTTGCTTTGGGCAGCAGTGAGGCTGTCGGGTATGTAACACCGGAAGGCCGCATTACTTCTCGGTTGAATGAGCTGGCTTTTGCTCCGGTGGATTATCGGGATAATGCTCCCGCTGATGAATGGTCTGGAGATCTGGGTTGTGGTGTTCAGTATTTTTCTCAGCAAGCTGTAGGTCGTTTATTAAAACCGGCGGGAATCGATTTACCTGGTTCCATGACCTTGCCTGAAAAACTGAAGGAAGTTCAGAAGTTGATGGCTGGCGGGGATGAGCGTGCCCGTAATATCTTCAGTACGATTGGTGTGTATTTGGGCTATACAACGGCACTCTACGCGGAGTATTACGATATTCGCAATGTTTTGACACTGGGACGTGTTACTTCCGGTGAAGGCGGCAGCATTATTTTGGAGAAGGCAAAAGAGGTATTGTGCTTAGAATTTCCAGAGTTGGTTTCTAAGATTGCATACCACACTCCGAATGAAAGAGATAAACGACATGGTCAAGCGATTGCGGCGGCCAGTTTGCCGAGCTTGGAAAAATAATTTTTTAAAAGGAGTTTCAAATGAAAACTTATAAAGATTACGTTGACAGTATTTCAAAATTAGTTCAGGAAGCTAAAACCGTTCAGTTGGGCGGAGTTCCTCCCATTGAGAGAAAACCGTTACCTGATGATGCTCCTGTTGGATTGATTTTTTCACCGCATCCCGATGATGAATGTATCACGGGTGTCGGCTCTCTGAGGCTGATGCAGGAAAACGGGATCCGCATCAAAAATGTGGTAGTGACCCAAGGTAGCAATACAGAACGCCAAGCACCTCGTTTTAAAGAGGTGAGCGATGCCTGTAATTATTTAGGATTTGGAGTTATTCAAACCGCTCCCGGTGGACTTTTAAGAGTTCGTCCTACAACGCGTGAGAACAATCCTCAGGAATGGGCTGAAAAAGTTGCTGTCATCAAGGATATTATTGTAAGAGAAAAACCTGTGGTGATAGCAATGCCGCATGCCAAAGATTGGAACAGTGCGCACATTGGAACACATTTTGTTGTAGAAGACGCTTTGCGGCAAATGCCGAAAGATTATTCTGTAACTGTCATTGAAACAGAGTTTTGGGGTGAGTTGGAAAATCCCAATCTGATGCTTGAAGTCACAGAAGAAAATCTGGCCAGGATGATCACTGCGTTGTCTTTCCATTTTGGAGAAGTTGCTCGCAACCCGTACCACTTATTATTGCCGGCTTATATGCAGAGAAATGTCTGTAGAGGTGCGGAAGTAGTTGGTGGTCAAGGTGGGGATGCTCCTCAAATGAATTATGCTATCATTTATCGCCTGAGCCGTTATGCGAATGGAACTTTTACTCCTGCTTCAAATCGCATAGTCAAGGCGAATGAGAAGATCAATTTAGAGTTTTAAATTGCAATTATAACAAGAGAATGTCTTCATTCTCTCTACGCTGTGAACTTTATACGGGTTTTACAGCGTTTTTTTACTTTTAGCTTGCCGTCACGCCTTGAATCCGTTAGTGTTGTGTAGGGGGTCGAAGCTTCTGAACGGACTCTTTTTTAGCATGGAACTTGATCATATACGCAATTTTTGCATCATCGCACATATTGACCACGGTAAGACAACTCTTTCCGATCGTCTTCTTTCTTTGACAGGTACGGTCCCTGAGAGAGAAATGGAAGAGCAGCTGCTGGATTCTATGGATCTGGAAAGAGAGAGAGGGATCACGATTAAATCTCATCCGGTCACTATGTATTATAAAGCGAAGAATGGAGAAGAATATGAGCTAAATCTCATAGACACTCCGGGACATGCTGATTTTACATACGAAGTTTCACGTAGTTTAAGTGCTTGTGAAGGAGCGATTTTAATCGTAGATGCGGCGCAGGGCGTGGAAGCTCAGACAGTTGCGAACTACTATCTCGCGATCAAAAAGAATTTGGTCATCATCCCGGTCATCAATAAAATCGATTTGCCTCACGCCAATATTGAAATGGCGAAAAAGCAAATTGAGGATATCTTAGCCCTGCCTTCCGAAGACGCTATTCTGGCAAGTGCTAAAGAAGGGATCGGGATCGAGGAAATATTAGAGGCCGTGATTGAAAGAGTTCCGCCTCCCAGTCATACGGGAGCTCCTTCATTGCAGGGATTTGGGTATGATTCTTACTTTGATACATATAAGGGGGTTGTTACCCATGTTCGGATCTACAATGGTACTTTGAAAGCCGGAATGAATGTAAGACTTTTACATTCAGGCAAAACGGTTGAAGTGAAAGAGGTTGGCAGTTTTAATCCAAAGCCTTATATCCGAAAAGAGTTAAATACGGGAGAGACCGGATATTTTACTGCCAATATCAAGAGCCCCTTGGATGTGAAGATGGGTGATACTTTGACTGATCCTCGGAATCCCAGTGATGAGATTCCCGGATTTAAGGAAGTGCATCCTATGGTGTTCAGCGGAATCTATCCCATCAACTCAAGTGACTTTGAACATTTAAAAGTCAATCTGGCAAAACTGCAATTAAGTGATCCTGCTTTTGTTTATCAGGTGGAATCTTCGGCCGCTTTGGGATTTGGATTCCGTTGCGGTTTTCTTGGACTGCTCCACATGGAAATCGTTCAGGAACGACTTCGCCGCGAATACGAAATGGCGATCATCGCGACATATCCCAGTGTTATCTATCATGTGATGATGACCAACGGCGAATTGATAGATGTGGATAACCCGGTTTTATTACCCGAACCAAACTATATTCAGTGGATAGAAGAGCCTATGGTGAAAGCGTTTATCCTGTGTCCTAATGAATATATCGGGGATATGATGGCATTAGTTCAGGAAAAACGGGGCACCCTGACCAATACGGAAACTTTGGATACGCGTCGTGTGATGTTAAGCTGCAGACTGCCTCTTAATGAGATCCTTATAGATTTTCACGACCGTATCAAGAGTACTACTCGAGGCTATGGTTCCATGGATTATCAACATGATGGTTATCAACGAGCTCCAATGGTCAAACTGGATGTTATGATCAACGGAGAGCCTGTGGATGCTTTTTCATGTATCGTTCACCGGGAGAAAGCGGATTTTCGCGGTCGGGCTTTGGCGGCGAAATTAAAAGAAGTGATCCCTAGTCAACAGTTTGCGATTCCTATCCAGGCGGCTGTTGGCGGCAAAGTGGTGGCTCGTGAAACTGTGAGAGCCTATCGTAAGGATGTAACAGCCAAATGTTATGGCGGAGACATTAGTCGTAAGAGAAAACTTCTGGAAAAGCAAAAAGAGGGCAAAAAACGCATGAAGGCTTTTGGTTCAGTGAACATTCCTCAAGAGGCGTTCATTGAAGTTCTTAAAGCCTAGGTGGGGTGTGATGACTCGATCAGTTCCCAATAAGAATTGGAGTAGTAGAGATGTGGCTCTTTTACTTTTGGGGATTTTTCTTTGTGTTATTTTTAGCAGTTTGTTGCTATACGCGTTTATGCCTGTTATAGCTGAGCGTTTCCCCAATCAAAGCAATCTCATTATAGTCGGCCTTAACACATTTTCTTTTCAAGGAGTTGCGGCTGTACTGATCCTGTTGTTTCTTCATAGCCAAAAGATGACTTGGAAAAGAGCTTTTGGTTTTTGCAGGAATTCATTTGTTACGCATGGTTTACATGGAATTCTATGGGGATTGGCGGCGTTCCCGGTATCTTTGGTTTTATTGGAAGCATTAGAGTTTTTACTGGATTCAGTCGGTTTGACTCCGGAGACGCAAACTGTGGTCAAAATGCTTCAAGATGGAGGTGCTCAAGCCATTGGACAAGTGATAGCGATTGGAGCACTTTCAATCATTGTGGCACCATTTGTGGAAGAAATGCTGTTTCGCGGTGTTCTTTATATCCATATTCGAGATATGGGATTTCCTACATTGGCGGTGGGTGTCAGTGCTTTGATTTTTAGCGTGGTTCATGGAAATATACTGGTATTTATTCCTCTTGTCCTGTTTGCGATTTTTTTGACCTTTCTCTATGAAAGATATGCGGATCTGACTGTTTGTATATTTGCTCATTCCGCATTCAACAGTGCAAATTTTATATTGGCTCTGTTCAGCTAACAAAACTATGAAAGAATTTGAGCTGATAGAAAGCTTGCGCCCATTTCTCCATAACAATCCACAGACATTGGTAGGTGTTGGAGATGATTGCGCAGTATTGGATGTTGGCATTCCAGATCGCCTTTTACTTTTTAAAACAGACGCAGTAGTAGAGAATGTTCATTTTACACGTGAATCAGGTTGGGAGAGAATAGGGAGAAAGGCTATAGGCAGATGTTTA
>JAFZAR010000003.1 GCA_017557085.1 Verrucomicrobiota bacterium
CCCGGCACCCGTGCGGAGCCTGGCACCGGCAAGGAGGGCGAGCCAAAAACAAAACCCCCGACGGTTTTTACCCCGCCGGGGATTTTTTCTAATATTTATTTGTGGTTCATTCCTGCCACCCTTTCAGGGTGGGGATTATGGGGGGATCCGTTACCGGGGGTTACGCTTCGCTCACCCCCGGCTATTATCCTATCACCCCTGACGGGGTTTCAGAATGGATCCCTGACGGGATCGGATAACGATGGAGACGTGAGAATCTCGCGTCTCTACGGAACATATTGTTATTCAATAATTTATCTGTGTATATCTGTGTTCATCTGTGGTTCTAAATGATTTTCTGGGGTTGCCATACAGCAAAAAGTGTGCCATATTTACGGGAGAGCGTTAGCAGGCTGATGGGACGTGAACTGAAATTGAACATGAAGACGGCTCTTGCGCAGGTGCTTTCACCGCAGATGCAGGAGTCGCTGGCGATTTTGGCGTCCCCGATCCTGGAGCTGAGGAACAAGGTCAATGAGGAGCTGGAAAAAAATCCTGTCCTGGAACTGGATGAGGATGCCCCGGCTCCGGCGGTCAAGGGGGATCTGGCGGATCCGGCTTCGGAGAACAGCGCGCAGATCGGATCGGTTTCTACCGCGTCCACAGATGATTACGGAAAGCGGATGGGCGATCTGATCGAGACGGAGGAGGGCTGGAAGGATTATTTCCTGCAAGGCGAGACGGCAGCCTATACGCCCAGCCGCTCGGATAATGAGAGCCGGCAGTATTTTTTTGATTCCCTCACGAACCATGAGCAGTCGCTGCAAAGTTTTCTGCTGGAGCAGGCCGATACGATGGATCTGCCCCCGGAGAAGCGGGAAGTGGTGGAGCTGCTGATCGGGTATATTGACGACCAGGGGTATCTGCGCTCCAAGCCGATGGAGCTGGTCTTTGCCACCAATCGTTCCCCGGAGGAGATCCAGGAGGCGCTGGAGCTTTTTCACCGGTCATTTGATCCGCCGGGAGTCGCCGCCCGTGATCTGAGAGAGTGTCTGCTGATCCAGCTGGAACGCGCGGGCCGGAAAGAGAGTCTGGAATGGAAGATCGTGGACCGGTTCCTGCCGCAGCTGGAGATGAAGCGCTTCACGGAGATCGCCAGCCGCCTGAATCGTTCGGTGGAGGCGGTGAAGGAAGCGGTGAAGCGGATCGGCCAGCTGGAACCCAAACCGGGCCGGCCTTTCTATTCAGGAACAAACGCTTACATCGCGCCGGAGGTCTTTGTGGAAAAGGACGGGGATCATTATAAGGTGACCATGAACGACGATCTGCTGCCCAAGCTGAAGATCAACAAGATCTATAAGGAGATGATGGGTGCCAGCGAATCCAAAGAGACGCGCTCGTATATCATGGAGAAGATCCGTTCCGGCCGGGGATTCATCACCAGTCTGGAACAGCGCCAGCGGACCATCCGCAAGGTGGCCGAGGTGATCGTGGATTTCCAGAAAGATTTTATGGAGAAGGGTGTCAGCGGTCTGCGTCCGCTCTCCATGCAGCAGGTGGCCGATGTGGCCGGGGTCCATATCACCACGGTGAGCCGGGCGATCGCGGGGAAATATATGCAGACACCTCAGGGCGTGTTCGATATGCACTATTTCTTCAACAGCGCTCTGAAGAATGATTCCGGGGAAGCTGTGGCCAACGCGCAGGTCAAAGCGGCTCTGCAGGAAATGATCACCAAAGAGGATAAAAAACATCCCCTGACCGATCAGCAGCTGATGGAGCTGTTCCGTCAGCGCGGGATCAATGTGGCCCGGCGCACGATCGCCAAGTACCGTACCATGCTGGGCTATGAGAACTCACCCCGCCGCCGGGAGTACTAGATGTAAATGTTATTTACTTGATTATAATGTATTTAATATGAAAAATCATTATAAAAATAGATTTATATTATTTGGAACGGTATTTGGAACAGTAATCGCTATTATTATTGCAGTGTTAGTTGCTGTTTTTTCAAGCAAAATAGCAGGGAGTGTTGTTCTGCCAGTTATTGCATTTGGGTATTTGTTTTTAGATTTTTTAGATTTTTTAATTTCTTTATTTGGATATAGTGCTGATAGTAGCATGTTGTTTATTCTACCCTTCTTCTTTTTACTCTTTATTCTTTCTACTCTTTATTGTGCCGGACTTGGATTTATTTCAGGAATACTTGCGTTCAAGCTTTGGACATATAAGGAACGATGGATGTCTCAGAAATGCTTTGAATACGTCCCTCAGAGTAAATTGAATAAGTGGGAATTAATCAGTTTTTTAGGAATAACACTACTGATTGTTTTTTGTATAACATACTATACCATGTTTTTCATTAATCTAAATTTATCCACTGATCTTTTAGTAAACTTCCATTGAAATAAGAAGCCTTCTCATTTTTTCGGAATCAAGGAATAAGGGCTTTCGCTATCCAGACCGTATTCCCAAGCCGTTGACAAAATAACAAAAAGACGAGGTTCGCATGCCTCGTCTTTTCGTTTTCAATTTCCATTAGAAAATCCATTTCTAATGACGTTTTTGGATTGAAAAGAACCGGAAACTGTTTCGGTCTATGCTGAAAACGGTCTTTCCATCCTGTTCCGCGGCTTTGAGTTCGGCGACCGCGGTCCGGCGGTTGTGAACGGTGTCATTGGACTTATGAGTGTGAAAAACATAGAACAGTTTGCCGGAGCCGTCCGTGAAAATATCGCCGTGGCCTGTTCCGTTTTCGCCGATCAGCTTGCGGTTCAGGATGGGACTGCTTTCATCGCGTGTCCAGGGTCCCAGCGGTGAGGAAGCGGTCGCGTATCCGACAGCGTAATCCGGGCTGCGGTAGTCGTTGGCACTGTAAAAGAGGTAATAAGTGCCGCCGCGCTTGATGACGGTGGGGCCTTCGATCACACCCCAGTCCTGATTATTGGTATTTTCCCACTGAGCTTCCGCGGGATTTTTCCCCGTGGCTACGCATTCGCGCAGAGTCTCCTCTTTGATCTGGCGCAGATCGGGAGTCATTTCCGCCACATAGATGCGGTTGCCGCGGTCCAGACGCACATGATAGAAATACACCTTGCCGTCGTCATCAAAGAAGATATAGGGATCGATCTGGTGCGTGTCGCAGGGGATCTTTTCCGGCTTCTCCTGAGTGAAAGGCCCCAGAGGACTCTTGGCAGAGGCAATGGCAATGTATTCATCCGCCGCGTAGGCCATGTAGTAAACACCTTTATAAAGAAAGACCTGCGGAGCCCAGAACTTGCCGGAGCCGAAACTGTCGCCCTTGATCAGGGCATATCCCTTTTTGGTGCCGACGGGACCTTTCCAGGTTTTGAGGTCCTGGAAGTATAGACCCAGAATCCTTCGTTGGAATTGCCTGTGCCGTAGAGATAGTACGTCCCCTGGTCATAAAAGATCGTGGGATCCGCCAGGTAGATGTAGTCGGTTTGAGCCGCCTGAGCCGGTGCGGCGGTTTGGGGCTGGGCCGGGTCTTCCGCCTGAACCGCTGTCAGACCGCAGACAGCCGCCGTC
>JAFZAR010000042.1 GCA_017557085.1 Verrucomicrobiota bacterium
ATCCGCACGGCTCGGCATAACGTAGAATCCCGGAGGGATTCATTCTGAAACCCCGTAGGGGTGATAGGATAATAGCCGGGGGTAAGCGCAGCGCAACCCCCGGAAAGATGATAATATATGCCCTCACCGGGAACCGGTGACGGAACAACATACAACACTTGCGGTTCGGTAAAATATGTGCTATGTTGTTTGCAAATATCCCCTTGAACGGGGTACTGTTAATATGTTTGCAAATCAAAAACTATGGGCCGGGCTGTTGGGCTTGGCGTTAACGGCGGCAATGGCACAGGCGGCGGAGCCGACTATTGACTATGCCATTAAAATGGAAATTACTTTCACCGGTGTGTTGTACCAAAGCACCGACGGTGTGAACTGGACGAAGGTCGAGGGCGCGGTCAGCCCTTACTATGTCCCGATGGATGATGCCAGAAAAATGCTCTTTTGCAGCAAGGATGAATTGGATCACCCACCTACGCCGGGAGATGATTTCACCACTTCACTGCCTAGAGGTGTGGATCTGGGGATGAACTGGATCAATCCCGGTACTTTCATGATGGGAAGTCCTGATGATGAACTGGGCAGGAATATTGCGGAGAACGAACAACAGCATCAAGTCACACTGACACAAGGTTACTGGATCGGCAAATATCCGGTTACAGAGGCTCAGTACAAGAGTGTGATCGGCAGTTCACCCAGCAGTGATGGGGATGATCATCCTGTTCATTATGTTTCCTGGAGTAATGCGACCAATTTCTGTGCTAAACTGACCGAGATCGAGAGAGCGGCTGGCCGTCTGCCCAAAGGTTATGAATACTCTCTGCCGACCGAAGCGCAGTGGCAGTATGCATGCCGTGCGGGTACAACAACTGCTCTCTATACAGGGAAGAATCTGACGGATGCTTATATCTGCCCTAATGTGGATGAAGTTGCCTGGTATGTGGGCAACAGCAATAATCAGTCCCATCCGGTTGGACAGAAGAAGCCGAATGCCTGGGGACTTTATGATATGCTTGGAAATGTGTGGGAATGGTGCTGGGATTATTTTGAACCGTTTACCGCGGATCCCGTTGTAGATCCCAAAGGACCGGCCACAGGTACACGTCACACCGGCGGAGGCGGTTTCTATGGTGATCCGGCCAGCAGAATTCGTTCGGGATATCGTTATGTAGACTCGGACTATGGATTTGTTTTCAGCGGTTTCCGTGTGGCGCTGGTCGCGGTCGCTTCTTCCGTTAATAGCATCACTGTTCCGCTGTCGGACAGCGTAAATCTGGAATTGAACTGGATCGAACCGGGTACTTTTATGATGGGCAGCCCGGAAGACGAGCTGGGCAGGTATAGTAATGAAACTCAGCATCAGGTGACACTGACAAAGGGCTACTGGCTGGGTAAATATGAAGTGACTCAGGCGCAGTATGAAACGGTGATGGGAACGAATCCTTCCTATTGGAAAGGAGCCAATCTGCCGGTGGAGACAGTAAGCTGGAGTAACGCGATGGATTTCTGCGCCAAGCTGACAGCATCCGAGAAAGCGGCAGGTCGTTTGCCGAATGGGTATGAGTACACTCTGCCAACGGAAGCACAATGGGAATATGCCTGCCGTGCCGGGACAACGACCGCCCTGAACAGTGGAAAGAATTTGTCCGATAAAGATCGATGTCCCGAAATGAATGAAGTAGGCTGGTATGACGGCAATTTCGCTCTCAAGACCCATCTGGTGGGGCAGATGAAGCCGAATGCCTGGGGACTGTATGACATGCACGGGAATGTATTTGAATGGTGTTTAGACTGGTATGAAGAAAATTATCCAACTTCAGCGGTGACCGATCCCACGGGACCGGAGACAGGTGAGTACCGCGTGTTACGCGGCGGCAGTTACTACGACTACGCGAACTATTGCCGTTCAGCGTACCGGTACTTCTACGCGGACGCCGGTTGGGCCCACTTCGGGTTCCGCGTCGCCCTTGCTCCAGTCAAATAGAGGCTTTTGAGCTGAAAACAAAGATCCCCGACGGTCATTACCCCCGCCGGGGATTTTTTTCGCGCGAAACGCCCTTGCGATTTTGGGAAAGGGATGTTATCTTGTTCCGGCAGTCCGTTCGATTGGAGAAGTATTTTCCTGAGATGGATTTAAAAAAAATCAATATATGAAAAAGAAAAAGATAGTGAATTTTCTGCTGGGGATGACCGTGGCTATGGCGTTTTTCTGGATGGGCGATCGCGCCGCCGCGCAGACAGCCGATAAGACAGAACCTGCCGCCGCGGCGGAAATAAAGACCGGCACGAATTGTGTGC
>JAFZAR010000043.1 GCA_017557085.1 Verrucomicrobiota bacterium
GCGGAAGTGAATTTCTGCCACTGGAGTTTATCCGGGATAATGGCTGTGATGCCGATCGAAAGGGAGGCGTTCTCACCTTCAAGACATTCAACGTCCGCAGGCTGTTCCAGCAGGATCATCAGCTCATTCGGAGTACTCAGAGTCAGAACACCGTCCAGATCGAACTTGGCCATGTACAGACCGGCGTTCTTCTCGGAAACCTTGTTCAGCAGCAGAGCGGCGGAGTTTTCACCTTCCAGCACTTTCCATTTGCCCTTGGTATTAAACTGGAGCCACTGGATGTTCTCGACGTTTCCTTCAGGGACATCCAGAATGAATTCCACGCTGTCGCCCGGAGCGGCTATTTGATCTGCGCCGTTCGGATAGAGCGCGGAGGCATACCCCGGAGTGCCGCCCAGGATCGCGCTGGGATACCAGTTGTAGGGATGATCCCATGTATTGAGCGGTGCGGAGAGATTCACGATCTCCATGGAATATCCGGTGCGGTCCACTTCGTCCCGGTACCAGGAGCGGTCATAAGTGAAGGACTGGATGAGGGTGCCTTCCGGATCGTTTAAAGTCAGAGTCTCGCCTTTGCGGGCCAGATTGCCGCTGTAGTTGTCCACCAGGATCATTCCGTTCGTGTCATAGCGAGTGGCGAACATTTCCGCGTTCTTGGCCAGAACCAGATAACCGTTTGCCGGAACGATGACAGAAGGGAACGTATATTCGATGCCTTCGGTGAACTGGACTCCCTGCATATTGACAGGCTCTTCACCGGTGTTGCAGATCTCCAGCCAGGCATAATCATCATAAGTGCCGGTGTCGCCTTCATTCAGCGACGGCGAGAACATAAGCTCGCTGACACGCAGATTTTCATAGTTCTGGCGAACCAGATAATTGAACTTGCTGAGCGCGCTCCAGGTTCCGTTCTGGTAGGTGCGCATATAGACAATAGTGTTCTCATTGATATTCAGAGTCGTGGAACAGGAACCCGTCTGAGGCGCGTTGGTGATAGTGCCCAGTTCCATGTCGAAGTACATATCACTGCTGCTGCCGTTGCACTGATGGATCTCCACGGCGATCACATTGGCACCGGCGCGGAGCTTGTCCGCGGAAACGGTGAAATCAAAGTAAGTGCTGTCGGTGGTGGAGCTGACGACATCGGCGGAGAATGTGGAGAAATCCACGTTTCCCGTGGGCATATTATCACGCAGGATCTCTGTCCCGTTCAGATAAACGATAGCGCCGTCATCCCGGTTGAGACTGATCTTCAATCCGGTCACGCCTTTGATCGAATTCAGAGTAAAACGCTGGCGGAAATAAGTCGTATTCACAAAAGTCCCGTCACCGGTGATGCGTGTGGTCTGGGTACTCAGATCGGAACGGCTGCCGAAACCGAAACAGCCCGCGCCGGTGCTCCAGGAGTTGTCATTATACGAAACCGATTTCCAGTTGACTCCATTGATATTGGCCGGTTCGGAACCTTGATCGAAATACTTCCAGGTGGATTTTCTGGGGATCAGGGTGACGGCCTGCGGTGTGTCATCACCGGAACCGCTGGACGAAACAAGAATGGCGGAAGAAGAGACTTTACCGCCGGGCAGACGCGGATCGCTCCCATCCAGAGTGTAATAGAAAGGAGCACTGGCCGACAAAGTGGCTTTCTCGCCGGAGTCACACATTCCGGAAGGAAGTGTGGAGGCCGGAGCGGCGATATTGGGATACCAGCCGCGGTTTTTGAACTGGTTCAGAACGATGTCGGAACGCTGCGGGAAATAGGTTTCGAGCATGTAATTGTTTTCCTTGATCCAGTCTACGTCACGGGTGCGCAGAGTTCCCATGCGGGCACCCCAGCGCGCGCTTTCGCCGATGACCGCGCGGTCGATCTGATTCATACGCGCCTTGTAGCGCTCGATGTTTTTCTGCGGAGTGAGAAGACCGTCATTGAAGAACTCCTCCTGAACGATATCGGCAAAGCGCATCTTGTATTCGGGATTGTCGATCAGTTTTTGATGGAGCATCATCGGCTCAAACTGCGAGTAGGCGGTGCGTCCCCAGCCGGCCGCGGTGTAGTCCATATTCAGACCCCAGTCGCCGCGGTTGGCGGCCAGACTGTGCTCCGCGTCATGACGGAACCATTTGAAACCGTCGGGATTCGCCCGGTTATAGAGCGCGAAGAGATTGTTCGGGAAATTGCCGAAGAGGGAATAGGGGTTATCCGGATCCCCTGTATAGTAAGCATTGATCATGAATTTGATCAGGTTGTCCTGATCCAGCAGGACAGGATAATTCGGGTTGCGTGTACCGTCCGGATTCAGACCGCGCACTTTGTAATAATTCGTAGCACGGTTGCCGCTGAAACCGCTTATGGTAAAGTCGTACAGACTTCTCCAGGCATCCGTATTGCCGTCGCCGGCCACAGTGGCACGGTCACTGCTGGACTCCGTCTTGATGCAGTCCCAGTCTTCTTCATTGCCTCCCAGATAAGTAACAGCGTAGTCGGCGGAGACGCGTTCCTCTGTCATATAGAGTCCCCAGTAGAGACCGTTCAGGAAAAGATGATAGTAACGGCTGCGGGAATAAGGAACACCGGATTCCTTCTGGGTGTCACGGCTGAAAACCTCGCGTACTGCCGTATAAGTGGCAGGATCTTCCCGGTGCCAGGAGTGGTTCTGCTCCGTTCGGAGGTCTATCTTGTCGAATTCACTCGCGCCTTCTTTACCGAAGAGCGGGAACTGCAGTTTGCTTTCGCCGTATTTGCCGCGGAAGAGAAGGCGGAAGGAGTGCTTGGGATTGCCGCTGGTACGGCTGGCGGCACCGCGGATGCGCAGACCGGCATTGATAAAGAATTCATCGCCGCCCTGCGGATCGATCAGCTCTACGGAAACGGGACGCTCCCAGGATTCACCGGAGTTGCCGGGATTGACGTAGATACCCGTCTGGGCATTGAAGAGGTTCGGCAGATCGGTGACCAGTGAAATGGTTTGGATGTCTTTGAAACCTTCTCTGAGTCTGTCTTTGTAAAGATTGGATTCGGTGACATTCTTGTTCATCCCGTAGTACATGGTGTGACCATTGACACTGCCGCTGGAAGGCCATCCGGTGGGCGGTGTGGAGGATTGTGTGAACACATCATCGAGGAAGATCCAGGTGCGTGTCTGCACTTCGGAGGGGATATGAGAAGGTTTGTAGGAAATGGCTCTCAGAACGGTCGTCTTGCTGATGGTGATGGGCGCGGTATAGGCTGAACCGTTGGTCTCGCTGGGAGTAGAACCGTCCAGCGTGTAGCGGATCTGCGCGTCAGATTCATCGCAGGTCATTTCCAGCACAAAGGCATTGTCGCAGTAGCCGCGGTCATGGTTGAACTGAACGATCGGCGTGCGGGCCAGATATCCTTTGCCGTTGACCTGGCCGGGAGTGGGCGAGGTAAAGTAACGGTAACTGGCTTCTTTTTCATCCAGCAGGGTCAGCTGCGCCTGAAGGAAAAATTCCGGATCTGAGGCGGAATTGTTCAATCCGGTGATCTTTAAAACATTTTCACCTTCCCTGATAAGGGAGGGCGAGATTTGGATCTTCTGCCAGACCAGAGTTTCTTCGGTCGTGCGTTTCTTGGTGGCGGTGGAATTCCAGTTCAAATCTACAGGAACGTTTTCGGAAGCGACCTGTGTCCCGTTCAGGCTGGCAACATAACCGTCCGCGTAGCGCATTTCCAGTGTGACAGTGGCGCTCCGGCTGGGGAGTTTGTCCACATTGAAACTGTAC
>JAFZAR010000044.1 GCA_017557085.1 Verrucomicrobiota bacterium
GATCCAAAGCCACAGGCAACATCATCTCATTTTTCAATGCGGGACCATTCGGTGTCGAGACCGGCTCCAACGTCTGGAGAGGATCCGGCACCAGTCCGCCGCATACGACAATCTGATAAGCACTTGTCATAAAATATATTAAAAATCAAAGTTTCGCGGAAGCGATCCACATATTGCCGCCGAACCGCTCTTTCAGCAGATCCGACATCCGCTTTGCCCGGACGGGATCGGATATCAAAGCGAAGGTCGTGGACCCGCTGCCCGACATAAGGGTAACATCCGCGCCATTCTCTCTCAAGAACTTCTGATACTCTGCCAGGATCGGATACTCCGCTAACACAGGCGCTTCCAAGGAATTATAAAAGAGCGGAGCCGCCTCTTTCAGTGTGGAGGAGCGCAAGGCTTCCACAAATTCCTCCACTCGTCCCGGACGTCCTTTCTGATGAACGGGATAATTGGCCAGCGCTTTATACGCCCAGCCTGTTGAGACTCCGAAATCGGGCTTCATCAGAAGGATCCAAACATCCTCTAACGCCTTGAAACGAGGCAGTTCTATCAGCTTCTCTCCCCTGCCACGGCCGATCGCCGGCGCATCCAGCAGGAAAAACGGGACATCTGAGCCCAGCGGTGTCGCCAGCTCATGCAATTCATTAGCATTCAGCGGGTTTCCAAACTCCTGATTCAGGGACTTAAGTGTGACGGCCGCGTTGGCACTGCCGCCGCCCAGTCCCGCCTCCGAAGGCAAGTTCTTGACCAGATGTATCTTGCCGTGAGGTTCTATCCGTGCCTTGGCAAAAAACTCCATTGCCGCCCGATAGACTAAATTCTCCGGTCCCGTGGGGATCCTGTCCGTGCTGCAGGTAAACTGGAAAGGACTCTCTTCCTTGCTGATCTCGATACGGTCATAGACCGGCACCGGCAGAAACAGCGTCTCCAGATCGTGGAAACCATCCGGCCGCCGTCCCAGGATGTTCAGCATGAGATTGACCTTGCAGGGAGATAAATAGGCTGACATATAAAACGACAGACCGCCTTCTTCAGATCATCACTGAAGTCAGGCGGCCTTTTAAAAAAGGAAATTCTTTTTATTCAAAGACAGTGAATCTGCTGCCCGGAATAAACGGAGCAATATCTCCACGAGGACCGAAACCGATCTTGGTAGACGGATCCCACATGGTATCGGCCATCGGGCTCGGTGTGTAATTATCCGGATAACGAGGATATGCCGGATAAATAAATCCCTTGTCATAAGGTCCAAAAGGACTGCTCACGATTTCCGCCACACCGACACCGGTGCGGGCCAGAGAACGGCAGAAGCCTTTCAGGAAACCTTTGGTCACACCACTGCGACCATCCCAAACTGCTCCCTGCTCCATCTCATAACGCAGTTCGCCCCAACGGAGTAACTCACCCGTATTGGAGATTCCACGGCCCATCTTCGTAGCAGGACCTTCACAGCCGGCCAGGAACACAACTCCCGCCAGTGCGACAACTAAAGGTAACGTCTTTGCAGCACGCATCATAAAAACCGGACTTATTAAACCAATAAAACGGCCTTCTGTAAAGTGTGTTTTTTCTTTTTTGTTCACTTTCTCTAAAAACTTTTCAATTTCTTGCATTTAATTCCGCTTCTTTTCCCTTCCCGCGATACCGTCCAGCTCAAAAAGAAGCTCATCCCGGCAGACATCCGCTTTGCATATCACCATGGGAAGATCAGACAATCCCCTTTCTTCCATGATCTTCAGGAACAGAGGGAGATCTTTCTCCTGTTTAATGAAGGCCGTAGCCGAACATATATCCGTCAAAGTGAAACCGGCCTCGCTGATCAGCGCCTCGATCGTGTCCATCGTGCGGCGTATCTGTGCCTCGGTATCGCCCAGGCAAACACTTGCGCCTGTTTCATCAATGGATGCCGTTCCGGAGATCTGCACTTCCGCGTAGTCACTGTTTTCGGTGACCGACGCTCTGGCAAAGGCCGCACCATAGCGGAATGCGTCTTTCTGTTTGCGGTTGGTCAAACGCCTCACCGTGAAACCGGAATCTTCCGGGATCTCCGCCGCGATCAAGTCTATCGTACAAGCCGCTCCGCTCAAATTCCTTCCGCGGATCCCTGTGCTCGCCGGCAGATAGCATTCTCTGGCCGGGGTCACTTCGCTTTTTTCGATGTCCGGCATGATCCCCACCCGGCGATAGAACGCGCTGCGGGCTTCATTGAAGGGCGTGTACCATTCCAGAATCTTATCCAGATAGATCCAGGTCCTTGCCACGGAACGATAATCCAATCCCTGTCCTTGAAGCAGGGCTTCGGCACGGCGCAGGGCTTCCGTGGTCTGCTGCGGACGGAATTCGGACAAGCCCAGATCCTGCATATCCTGTATCATCAGGAACCGTGCGCCGTTCTCCTTCCACTGATGACCGCGGATGATCCCCTCTTTGTCCGTGATCGGTTCCGGGCAGGTCGCTTTCTCTCCGGGGATGACCGCTTCGATCTGTATCCCGGAAAAACCATTGCAGCTTTTTCCGTTCCCGCTGTAGCACGGTTTCCCGTCTATCGCGGTGACACAGGCATGGAGCTGTGTCGGCTGATCCGCTTTTGCCCAGGCGGTTTTCACCAGGTTCAAATACTCCTCCGAACCAAACCAGCGCTCATGGATGACGACCGCTTTTTCCTGATTCAGCCGGGCAAGAAGCTGTTCTTCCAGAAAACGAAGACTCCCCTGAAAATCGTCAGGCAGAGATTCAAAATATCCCACGATAAAAAGGTGCGGACCGTGTTTCCTCTGATGTATCCGCAAAGATTGCTGATGATATACAACTTTATCCATATAAATCATTTATTCTGTTCTTTAAAGGAGGAATACCCCTCCTCCGGCGGCTGTTCTTTCTCAACATTCTTTCCGCCGTCAGTGGTACCTACTTTCACCACACGCTCCCGGCTCATCACGGCCCGACCCAATTCTTTCGGATCGCTCTTCACAGCACCCGTGATCAGTTCCGGGATATTATAAGTTTTGATAAAATACTCGTAAAAATGGGGATCCTTCTGAGGCAGAACGAACGGCTTGGAAGCGTGTCCACCGGCATCCATATACGCAAAGTGCGGACGCGCCAGAACACCGTCTATACGCTTACTGCTGAAAACCATCCAGCGTCCGTTGCTGGACCAGCAGTGCCAGGTATCGGCTTTGTCGCTGTTGTGTTCCATGGGACGAACCGCACGCGACTCCAGATCCATCAGCCAGATATCCGCGCTGGGCTGATAAACGGGGAAATTCCCTCTCTCGAACACGGTATAGGCCAGGAATCTGCCGTCCGGCGAAACTCTGGGCTGGGCAGTGCTGACCCGGTTGGTCCATCCGCTGAAAAGCATTTCCGCCTCAGAGAAATGAGACGTGGCCGGATCCCAGCGCGCTCTCAGCAAGTCGAAACGGATATCATTGAACTTTGACTGAGGCAGATCCGGTGCCCTGCAAAAGTAGAGGTATTCCCCTTTGTTATCCCAGCTGGGCCAGGATTCGTAATAATGTTCCGTAGCCAGCGCCGGCTGTGAGGTCGTCTTATAAGTATCCAGATTCAGGATGCCGACTTCACCGGCCTTGTCATAGACCTCGCGGCCTTCGCCCCAGGTATGGAAAAAGATGGACGGACCGTTGGCCGTGTAGGCGATGACGTTCGTCTCCGGGTTCCAGCTGTAGTAGGTAAAGGTCTTGCGCAGGACTTCGACCGGCGCGTTTTCTCTCACACGGACGATGGGATGCTGGATCTTGGGCAGACGCACATGGAAGGTCATCTGTTCCGGGGAGTTTTTCTGGAACTGATGGCAGTTCAGACAAGCGCCTTCGATGCGGCTGTTATGCAGGATCTCCTTTTCCTCAAAGGTCTCCAGATTCCGCTGATAGATCCCCATATCGTTGTAAGTATTGAAGATGGAGCGCATCAGGCGGTATGCCAGCCAGCTGTCCAGCGGTTCTTTGGCGATCCGGTTGGTGATCGTCCCGCAGTTCCGCCAGCTGCCCGACTCTTCTTTCAGAGCAATATCCCAGTAAAGCTCCTGTCCGGCGTTCTGCGCCAGCAGTTGTTTCCATTTCGTCTCCGGGATGATGATTTCCGGTTTGGAACCGCTGATCTCCAGCGTTTCGCCCTGAGCCGCGCGGATCTTCACCTGATAGGCTTTGGCCGGATTCCGGATGTAGAAATCCATCGGCGCAATATTGGGCGGCAGGGTCACTCCGCTGTAATCGGGAAAGATATCCGCCTGTTCCGCCGCAGACATTTGCGCGGATCCGAATGTCAGGCTCAGCAAAATCAAAAAACACAGGATCCTCATTCTTCATCCTCCTCCTGTTTCACCTTCAGGCTGCCCGTCATGGAAAACAGATGATAGAACCAGTAAGTATCCCCATAGACCGGGGCCAGCGCCTCAAAGATCTTCTCCGAGCCGGCTTTCGCGTTCCGGCTGTAGAGTTCTCTGAAATGCTGGAAACGCGCCTCCGTATGGGGCGAGATCGTATAGCCGCTCAGCGAAAGGGCGGGATCCTCCTGCCGCGCGCTGCAAAGCGCCTCCTCGATATGCCGGGGCAGCCGGCTATAGTTCTGAGCGCGGAACACCGGCAGCAGACTGATGATCCCGGCGTGGTTTTTATACCCCAGGTATTCCGCGGCCAGGAATTCCAGCGCCATCTGATGCCGGGGATCGTTTTTCAGGCTCTGCCGCATCTGGAATTCCGCCGGATCGGCCGACGCGAAATAATTTTCTGTAAAGCGGTGCGCGTAATACGGTTTCACTGCCGGATGCTCTTTCATCGCGGGATCCACCCGGCTGGCGGCCAGCAGTTCTTCGGCGCGCTTCTTCCACAAAGGATTTCTTGCCAGATAGTTCCAATAGACACGGGCGATCTTCGGCTGTTCTTTCAGGGTATAGATAATGCCCAGATCGTAATAGACTTCCGGCGCGTCTCCGACTCTCTCCAGCGTTTCCATCGCGAAATGTTCCCCCGAATTGACGAACCCCATCGCCAGCATCGTCTTGTAATACGGTTCCGGAGCCACGAAAGGAACGGTCGGCAGCACCGCCGTCTGCTTATCCAGCGGGAACATGAACAGGTTTTCCAGCAGTTGTCCCTGCTGATAGAGGCTGCGGCGGACGGTGTAAGCCACAGTCGGGCTCATCCCGTTCAGTGAGGAGGCGCGCACCAGGGCTTTCACATAGTTCCCCCGGCTGGCCAGACTCAGGATAC